>JAITIA010000166.1 GCA_031279695.1 Prevotellaceae bacterium
ATGGTTTTATGTTGGCTATTTAACTTCATGCAGTAGTGGAGGCGGAGGCGGTTTGGGAGGATTGTATTCAACAACCTACCCCAACCCCGTTTCCGACGTTTTGAACATCGAAATCAGCGCGGTAGCCGACACTTTGCAAACCGCACAAGCGTCGAAACAGCAAATTCCGGTTTCGGAGGTCAAACTCTACAATCAGTCGGGAACGCTGGTGCGCAGCCTTTTGGCTACGGATACACATATACAGTTGAACGTAGCCGATTTGCCGGCAGGAATTTATTATCTGCACGTGGGCAAAAAGGGCAAAACGCCGGAAATAAAAACAATTATTGTAAACAGATAAACAGAAAACAATTAAAATTATATAAATAATAAAAAAAGTAAAAAAATGTCACTTAGATTTAATGTTATTAATGAGGCAATCAAGCGTAAAGCGGTTGTCGTGAACGTGCCTGCGGGACGTCCTGCCGACTATTTCGGCGAAAAAGTGTTTAACAACGAGAAAATGCTCAAGTATTTGCCTAAAAAGTACTACGACGCCTTGCGCGATACCATGCAACATGGTACTGCGCTCGACCTCGAAACTGCCGACGGCGTGGCTGCCGGAATGAAAAAATGGGCAATGGAAATGGGCGTAACTCATTATTCTCACTGGTTTCAGCCCCTTACCGGCGGAACAGCCGAAAAACACGATTCGTTTATCGAACCCGACAATATCGGCAACGTGATAGAAGAGTTTACCGGCAAACTGCTTATCCAGCAGGAACCCGACGCATCGAGTTTCCCCAGCGGAGGTATCCGAAATACCTTCGAAGCACGCGGTTATTCGGCTTGGGACCCAACCTCGCCGGCATTTATTGTGGACGATACTCTCTGTATCCCAACAATATTTATCTCCTACACAGGCGAAATGCTCGACTACAAAGCCCCTCTCCTGAAGGCTATCAGCGCAGTGAACAAGGCGGCAACTCAGGTTTGCCAGTACTTCGACCCCAAAGTTACGAAAGTATTCTCGTATCTCGGCTGGGAACAGGAATATTTCCTTGTTGACGAAGCGCTTTGGGCAACCCGTCCCGACCTGATGCTCTCCGGACGCACCCTGATGGGGCACGAAAGTGCAAAAAACCAGCAGTTGGAAGACCATTACTTTGGCTCGATACCAACGCGCGTGGCTGCATTCATGAAAGACCTCGAATACGAGGCGTTGAAACTCGGCATCCCCGTAAAAACACGCCACAACGAGGTTGCTCCCAATCAGTTTGAACTCGCTCCCGTTTACGAAGAAGTCAATCTTGCCAACGACCACAACGTCCTGCTGATGTCGGTAATGAAAAAAGTCGCCCGCCGGCACTATTTCCGCGTCCTGCTCCACGAAAAACCCTTTAAGGGCATCAACGGCAGCGGCAAACACAACAACTGGTCGCTGGGCACCGACACGGGCGCCAACCTCCTGTCGCCGGGCAAAACTCCCGAAGACAAACTGCGCTTCATTACCTTCCTTGCCAATGTGATGAAAGCCGTGTGGAAACACAACGGGCTGCTGAAAGCCAGCATTTCGAGCGCCACCAACGCACACCGCTTGGGCGCCAACGAAGCCCCGCCGGCAATCATCTCAATCTTCCTTGGCTCGCAAATTACAAAGGTACTGGAAGATATCGAAAAAGGCGGAACTATCAAAATGGACAATAAGCAAAGTTTTAAATTCGACATTGCTCATATCCCCGAACTGCTGATCGATAATACCGACCGCAACCGTACCTCGCCATTTGCGTTTACAGGCAACAGATTTGAGTTCCGCGCCGTAGGCTCGTCGGCAAACTGCGCCGGAGCAATGATTACGCTCAATACCGCCGTTGCCGAACAGCTGATCGACTTCAAAAAACAGGTCGATACCAAAATTGCCGCCGGCTCAAGCAAAGAAGAGGCTATTATGGCTGTTATCAAGCAAATTGTTACCGAAGCCAAAGCAATATGCTTCGAAGGAAACGGCTACAGCGACGAATGGAAAGCCGAAGCCGTTAAACGTGGATTGGACTGCGAAACGTCGGTGCCTCTGATTTTCGACCGCCTGCTCTCCAAAGACGCTATTGCAATGTATTCATCAACAGGGGTGATGACCGAAACCGAACTCCATGCGCGCGCCGAAGTCGAACTGGAAACATATATCAAAAAAATCCAGATTGAAGCCCGCATACTTGGCGATATGGCTTTGAACCACATCATTCCCGTTGCCTCGCGCTATCAGGAACTGCTGCTCGACAAAATCGACAAGGTTACCCGCCTGTATCATGCCAGCAAGGTGGATAAATTGGCTGCATCCGACCTCAATACAGTCGAAGAAATTGCCGAAAGAGTCAATACTATCCGCGAACTGATTGAGCAGCTTGTGCAAGAACGCAAAATTGCCAACAAGATTGATGACGTCCGCCAGAAAGCAATTGCCTATCACGACAAAATTGCTGTTCTTTTTGATGAAATTCGCTATGAGATCGATAAACTCGAACTGTCGATCGATAACGAAATGTGGCCTCTGCCCAAATATCGCGAATTGCTGTTTATTCGATAAACCTTTTCAACGTATTTAAACATCAGGCTGTTCGGAAACTTCCGAACAGCCTGTTTTGTTTTCATATTTTCAGGATATTCTCCATTTATTGTCTGTCCGAAAAACTCGGATACACGTAACCGCCGTCCCGTAGGGACGAAATGTTGGTAGAAAACACAAACCCAACTACGCAATCGCCGTCCCGCAGGGACGGAATATGGAATTTGTTGATTTAATGTGCAGTCCCGTTGTTCGGACGAGGCTGTGCCTCGTCCGGTTTATCTTGGCAGGCTGCGCCTGCCAACAAAGATGCTGATGCAGGCACAGCCTGCGTAGATAGAGTGGACAAGGTAGAACCTTGTCCCAACAGCCGGCTTTACTGAAATCTTCTATGGCTCCACTATAATCGGATAATTCATATTTTGCATTGCCGCGATTGTAGTATGCCCTCGCATCGTTCGGATCAAGTTCAATTGCTTTACTTAAATCTTCTATGGCTCCACTATAATCGGATAATTCATATTTTGCATTGCCGCGATTGTTGTATGTATTTGCCTCGTTCAACCCAAGTTCAATGGCTTTACTGAAATCTTCTATGGCTCCACTATAATCGGATAATTTATATTTTGCCTCGCCGCGAAGACCGTATATTGCAGCCTTGTTCGGGTCAAGTTCAATGGCTTTGCTTAAATATTCTATTGCCTCCTCATAATCGCCGTTATCGTAAGCCTCAAACCCTTTATCAAAGTACTCTTTTACTGTCATTGTTTTTCTGGTTTTTATGAATGAATATATTCCCTGTTAAAAAACGTGTACATCTTTTGAGTAAAACGTGTACATCTTTTCAATAAAACGTGTACATCTTTTGAGTAAAACGTGTACATCTTTTTAATAAAAGGTATATACCTTTTTTGTAAAAGGTATATACCTTTAGGAATAAACCACTTACAGTTTTTCGTACTTCAGATTATTCTGCATTTCTTTAAGGTCGATTCCGGGACGGAAAACAACCTTACTGCTTTTAATCATCGAAGCGTTGAATTTTTCAGCAGTTTCCGCGCCTTCGCTGCCAATGCTTACCTGAAACGCTCCGAAATCGCCCAGTCGAACAATTTTGCCATCGGCAAGATGTTCAACAAGAACTTCGTTGAGCGCCACAAGTACAGCCTGCGTATCGGCAGGGCTAACGGTGCTTCGCGCGGCAATTTCTTTGCCCAATGTGCGAAGATTTACGTCGCCCGTGCTTTTTGCATTAGCATACCATTTTCTGGCTTGCTCGGGATTCAGCGGATTCCCTTTCTCATTTACGGTATATTGTATAGCCATAATTATGATTTTAAAAACGTTAAACATAAGGACTTTTTAATATTATTCAAACAGAGCCAAAGTCCATTTTAAAAACCCTGCTCAAAAATCAGCCGCAAAGATAAACAATATTTTTTATTTCATGCAAATATTTTTTCTTAACCCTGTTTATCAGCAAGATAAATTAGTGATTAATGTCCGTCCGAAAGCCTCCACCCTACCCCGCAGAGACGGAATGTTGGTAGAAAACGCAAGCCAACCTCGTAACCGCCGTCCCGCAGGGACTTTCCGTCTCAGCCTGTCCGCCGCAGGCATTATTCAGTTATTCAGTTATTCAGTTATTCAGTTATTCAGTTATTCAGTTATTCAGTTATTCAGTATTGCATTATAGCGCTCGACCCTAAAAAACCGTATTAACTTGATTTTATGATTGATTTCAGTGTCTGGCAAGTTTCTTCGATTTGCTGACTGGTTATGATTAATGGCGGTGAGATGCGGAACGACGTGTCGTTGAACAGAAACCAGTCGGTTGCGATGCCGTTTTGGTAGGCGAGTTCGATAAATTTTGCCAGACGTTCGGGTTTGCCCAGTTCGACGGCAAGGAGCAGACCGTCGCCGCGTATCTCTTCTATTTCGGCGTCGGACAGCAGTTTGCGGAAGAGGCGCGATTTGCTTTCGACCGATTTCATCAAGTTGTCCGACAGAATTACTTCGAGCGCCGCCAGACCTGCGGCACAGGAAACCGGATGTCCGCCAAATGTGGTGATATGACCAAGCGCGGGCGACTGTAAGACGTTCATTATAGCCTTCGACGCGATGAATGCGCCCAGAGGCATACCGCCGCCAAGGCTCTTTGCCAGTGTCAGTATATCGGGCACAACTCCGTATCGTTCCATCGCAAAGAGTTTGCCCAAACGTCCAAAACCGGTTTGTATTTCGTCGAATATCAGCAGAGTACCGGTTTGCGAACAGCGTTCGCGCAGAGCCTGCAAATAGCCCTTTGCCGGAAGAATTACGCCGGCTTCGCCCTGAACAGGCTCAACAAGCACGCAGGCTGTTTGCTCCGTTATTATGGGCAACTGCTCAAAATTATTAAAGTCGATAAACCGTACTTCGGGCAGCAGCGGACGAAAGGCATTTTGAAAACGACGGTCGTTCATCAGGCTCATAGCGCCCTGAGTACTGCCGTGATACGCTCGGTTGCAGGCAACAGTTTCGCTGCGTCCGGTGAAGCGTTTGGCAAGTTTCACCGCGCCTTCATTGGCTTCGCTTCCCGAATTTACAAAATAGATATTCGACAGTTCGACAGGCAAAAGCGAGGCAAGTCGGGCTGCATACCGCGCCTGCGGCGACTGTATAAATTCGCCGTAAACCATCAGATGCATATACTTGGACGTCTGCTCTCTTACCGCCTCCACAACCTTAGGATGACAATGCCCGACGGCGCTGACAGATACGCCCGCAATCAAATCGGTATAACGCTTGCCGTCTGCGCCATACATATATATACCCTCGGCGCGTTCGATTTCAATGCCCACAGGCGAAGGCGAAGTTTGCGCCTGATATGTCAAAAACAAATGCCGTAAATTCATCGAAAATAGTGATTAGTGATTAGTGATTAGTGATTAGTGGTTAGTGATTAGTGATTAGTGATTAGTGATTAGTGGTTAGTGATTAGTGATTAGTGATTAGTGGTTAGTGATTAGTGGTTAGTGATTAATTTTCAAAATTCGCAAATCAAATAATCGTAAATCGCAAATCAAATAATCGTAAATCAAAAATCAAATAATCGTAAATCGTAAATCGTAAATCGTAAATCAAAAATCAAAAATCACTGATAATTTGTTCTGCGATTTGTATTGCGTTCAGTGCGGCGCCTTTGCGAATCTGGTCGCTGACAGTCCAGAAAGTCAGACCTGTTTCGCAGGTATAATCTTTGCGCAAACGACCGACATACACATCGTTGCAACCGGCAAGGTCGAAAGGCATTGGGTATTTGCTTTCGGCGGGACTGTCGAACAGACAAACTCCCGGAGCCGTTTCAAAGGCTTTCCTGACCCGATCAATGGAAAGCGCTTCAGATGTTTCGCACCAGATTGCCTCGGAATGTGCACGCATTACCGGCACGCGAATGGCGGTTGCGCTGACGGAGATATCCGAATGCATAATTTTGCGCGTTTCGTTGTGCATTTTCATTTCTTCCTTAGTATAGTCATTATCAAGAAATACGTCTATTTGAGGAATGAGATTGAATGCCAGCTGATACTTGAATTTTTCGATTGTTGGTGGCTGGCTGTTAAGTACTTGCCCCGTTTGCTGCTGCAACTCCTGCATTGCTGCTGCTCCTGCTCCGCTTGCCGACTGATAGGTTGCGATATGTACGCGCCGGATGTGCGACAGTTTTTCGACAGGATTCAGAGCCACAACCATCTGAATAGTTGTACAGTTTGGGTTGGCGATAATATTTCGCGGACGGTTTTTGCAGTCCCGCACATTCACTTCCGGAACAACCAGAGGCACATCGCTGTCCATGCGGAAAGCGCTGGAATTGTCAATCATTACGGCGCCGAATTTGGTAATATCGGCGGCAAAATCCCGCGAAATTCCCGCGCCCGCCGAAGTCAGAGCAATATCCACGCCATGAAAGTCGTCGTTATGTTGAAGTTCCTTCACTGTGAGTTTTTTTTCTCTGAAAACATACTCTGTTCCCGCCGAGCGCGACGAGCCGAACAGAAGCAGTTCGTCGAGAGGAAATTTGCGCTCGTCCAGCAGTTTAAGAAATTCCTGACCGACTGCGCCACTGATGCCAACTATTGCAATTTTCATATTCTTTAATCGTTTTTTTATACAATTTTCACGGCGCAAAAGTAGTACACTTTTATATTCTGTGCAAATTGAATTTTTTCAGTGGCTGTTTTTCCTGCTGATTTTATGTTAAATAGTGTCTGTCCATAAAGTTGGGGACACCTGTTTTCTACCAACATTCCGTCCCCGAAGGTACGAAAAACGTCAACAAAATTTACATACATAGTGTCCCCCGATTACAGAGGCATTATTTATACATTGAATTCCACCACGACGGGTCGTCTTTGAGCCATTTGGCAAACCATGCGTAGATAGAATAGTTCCATTCCAGACGGCGTTTATACGTTGCGATGCCATGATTTTCGCCTTTGACACGAATAAATTCTACCGGTTTGCCGAGTATTTTCAAGGCTGTGTACATCTGAATACTTTCGCCCGGCGGGACATTTGTGTCCTCCATTCCATGCAGCAGCAACAGAGGAGTTTTTATTTTATCGGCATTATACAGAGGACTTTGCTCGATATACAGTTCGCGGTTGTTCCACGGATAACTGCCTGCGCTTGCTGCTCCGCTGTATGCGTATCCCCAGTATCCTTCGCCCCAGTAACTTGCAAGCGCACTGATACCTGCATGTGATACTGCGGCGGCAAAAATATCGGTAACCGTTTGCAGATACATTGTCATAAATCCGCCATACGAAGCTCCGATACAGCCGATTTTCCGTTCATCAACAAAGGCATGTTCGGCGGCAAAGCGTTTAGTACCTTCTATTATTTCGTCGGCGGTTTGCCTGCCCCAGGCATTGACGTGTCGGGCGGCAAACTCCTGACCGAAACCAGTTGTTCCGCTTGGTTGCAGAGTGTAAACCACGTAGCCCATAGCCGCGTAAACATGTAATGGATAGGAATGTACAATTACGCGCTGCGTCGGCGCTGTGCCTCCGTAATAGTAAACAATCAGAGGATATTTGCGGGCGGCGTCGAAATTTGGAGGGAGATAGTATCTGCCTTTTATTGTTGTTCCGTCCGATGCTTTGAAATCCCAGTCGCGGACGTTGCCCAGCGAAATGCCTGCAAGCCTGTCCTTCATAGGGTCGCTCACGAGTGTCGAAGCACCGGTTTTTATATCATAGAGATATGCTCGCCCAAAGTTTGACGAGCTTGTGCCGATATACGCCGCCGTGTTTCCATTGATTGCCGTATTGAACGTTCCCACAACCTCTTCGGGGAGATTCAGGCAGGTGTATGTTTTTTTTGATAAATTGTAGCGATATATTTTTTGATAGTCGGCATCTTCAACCGACATGTAGATGTCATCATTTGTATGCCAGCTCATTCGGCTGATACAGGGATTGAAATTTTTGGAAATGGCGTCAATTTTGCCTGTGGCTCGGTCGATAATAAAAGCCTGATTATCGTAACTATTGGCAATCATACCTTCGGGGATGTTCAGCCCGACGCCGTCGAAGGCTTCGGGAGCACCTGAAACGAGGATTTTCGTGCCGTCGGGCGAGAAACTTGCCGAGTGCGCATATTTTTCATCTTTCCAAAGGGTATCGACTTTCAGTGTCTGAATATCAAGAATAAACATCGATGATTTGCGGAAAGGACGTTCTGTGATATGCTCGTCGGTTGTGGCAAAGAGCAGGTAACGCGAGTCGCGGCTAAAGTCGTGAACGGACGTCGTGTGATTGCCGAAAGTGAGCTGGCGATTAACTTTGTCGGCAATATTATACAGATAAATAAAATAACGGTCGAGATAGCCTTCCTGCCTGTCTGCGGGCGATTTAAGTATAAGCAAATCGCCTTTTCGCTCGTCGTTCGATTCTTTAACCGAATATATCAGGTATTTTTCGTCGGGCGAGAGGCGGAAATTTCCTTTGGGAATATTTTCGGCAAAAACGGTTTCTGCCATTGTTTCAGGCTCTACAAAGATGAGCGAATTGTTGTCGCCGCGTTGGGCGGTGTAGTAGAGTTTGTTTGAGGCGGGCGTCCACGACAGGCTTTTGTCGAGATACCGGCTTTTGCCGATTTTCGTGTCATACAGTTCGTTATATCGCGATACTTCGCCGCCTTCGACGGTATTTGAATACGACAGCAGAATGAAGCGACCATTTGGCGAAATGTTTGCTCCGCCAACGCGCGCACCTTCCATAATATCGTTAATTCGGATATGCCGTTTATTGCCGCCAAGTGCAAGATTTACAGTCGTATCCTTCGCTTCTATCAGGATTTTCACTTTTCCTGCCGCTTTTGCCTCTGCCAAACGGAGACATTTCAGTGTAAACTCAACAGTACCTGTGGGTACTGATATTTCCTTTTCGAGATTTTTCGACCGGTTGAGGCTGTCTTCGACGGTAGTTTTTGACGCTTCTTTTTTGCCATTTACATAAAGTTCAGCCATATCCGCCGTCGATACCGTTATTTTCAGTTTGGCATATCTGTCGGTATTGACATTGAACGAGAGGCAGCGGAGGCGGTTATCGTCCGCCGTCGCGCCAAAGGAGATAAAGTTTGCAGTATCGGCAGTCAGTTCCTCCGCAAAATCCTGTTTTTGAGGCAGAAAATTTGTTTCGAGCAGTTTTTTATTCTCAAACTTTTCATTTTTGAGATTTGTACTGTCCACCATCAAAGGCATGGCAATAATTGCCGCCTCCGTAGCCCGAACCTTTGTTATATGCAGTTTATTTTGTGCATATAAAGGTCGAAAAACCATAATCATTATCAGAATTAAAGAGCAGCGAAATACCGCTGCTACAAGCGATTGCATTAATTTTTCTTTTGTCATGTCATTACTGTTTTTAACATTTTCACTACGTGAAATTTTTTGCAAAACTACTAAATAATTATGAATTACGAATTATGAATTACGATTTTTGATTTTTGAAAAAAAGATTCAGTCCCGATATTGCCGATTTGTACATTTCAAAAATTAGGCGTACATTTGCAAAAAATTTTAATGGATATGTCGAAACAAAATCCGATTACGGTTTTTCGTTCATCAAGCACGAAAACAAAAATAAAATATGGAATAGCGTCTCTGCTATATATACTGTTTGTCATTTGGTTAGAAAGTCCAATATGGTTTGTTGGGCTAATTGTGATTTTCGATTTGTATATCACAAAACGGGTCAAATGGGCGTTCTGGAAAAAGAAATACAAGGCGGGAGAAAAGCGAAATTTGTGGCTCGACTGGCTCGATGCAATCATTTTTGCGCTGATTGTTGCAAGCGTTGTGCGCATTTTCTTTTTCGAAGCATACGTTATTCCAAGTTCGTCGATGGAAAAATCGTTGCTGGTGGGCGATTATCTGTTTGTCAGCAAAATAGCCTACGGACCGAAAATACCCAACACTCCTCTGTCAATACCTTTGGTACACAATCAAATAACACTGTTTGGCAAATCCATGAAATCCTATTCCGAAATGATAAAATTGCCGTATCGACGGCTTGCGGGTCTGGGCAAAGTGCAACGTAACGACAATGTGGTGTTTAATTTCCCAAATGGCGACACGGTAGTTGTCGATCATCCTGAAATTATTGACTATCACGCAACAAAGGCAAGTCTTGGAAATAAATTTACAGAATGGATGAAAATCAATAATATGAAAGTGCAGGCTCATCCGATGGACAAAAAAGACCACTATGTGAAACGTTGCGTCGCCATACCGGGCGATTCGCTGGAAATCCGTCACGGACAACTGTTTATCAATGGAAATCCGGCGCAGGATTTTCCCGAGCAGGAATATGCCTACTCCCTTGTCCTGAAAGAAGCCCTCAATCCCAAAGTGTTTTCGCAACTGAATATTTCCAACGACGATCTGAAAAATGCGGAGGCAACATACAACGGCTACCGACATCTGGTTCTGACGCAAAAAGCCTTCGACGAACTGAAACGCCTGCCCTCAGTCGTCTCTATTACCCGAAACGAAAGAAATCAAAAAACAGAATTTCCGTATTCCGACAAATATGACTGGACTACCGATAATTACGGACCTATCTGGATTCCCAAACATGGCGAAACCGTTCGCCTGACAGTGGACAATCTCTCTTTGTATCAGCGGATTATAACAGCATACGAACACAATACCTTGCAAGTGGATGGCGACAAAATATATATCAACGGCAAACCAACTGATACATACACATTTGCAATGGATTATTATTTTATGATGGGCGATAACCGACACGGCTCGTATGATTCCCGCTCTTGGGGTTTTGTGCCTGAAGATCATATTGTTGGCAAACCGGTGATGATTTGGTTTTCGTCGAACAAGGACAAACCGTTCCCGTCGAATATCCGATGGGACAGAATATTGAACTTTATAAAGTAAGCGAATGAAAATGAATGCAAAAAAACGTAATTTAAAATTATTGATTTGTGCAGTCTGTTTGTTGCTGTTCAATATCGCAACAGCCCAGCAGAAAGACAGTTATGGCGTGAAAAAAATTATCGGCAAAGGAAATAAAAGTTATGTCGAACAGGATTACGCCACAGCAGAAAATCGTTACACGGACGCCATCAACGAAAATCCACGCTCGTCGGTAGCCCGTTTCAATCTGGGAAACAGTCAGTTTAAACAAAAAAAATTCGACGAGGCAATAAAAACTTTCGGACAAATGCCAAAAGCCGCCGATGTGTCCTACAATCTCGGCAATTCGTATCTTCAAAAGGAAGAGTACGAAAAGGCTATTGAAGCATACAAGGAGTCGCTGCGCAAAAACCCTTCCGATATGGAAACAAAAGCAAATCTGACTTATGCAAAGGCGAAACTGCATCAACAAAATAATCAAAATAACCAGAACAATCAGAATCAGGATAATCAAAATCAAAATAAGGATAATCAGGATAAAGATAATCAGGATAAAGATAAAGATAATCAGGATAAAGATAAAGACAATCAGGATAAAGACAAGGATAATCAGGATAAGAATAAGGATAATCAGGATAAGGACAAGGATAATCAGGATAAGGATAAGGACAATCAGGATAAAGATAAGGACAATCAGGATAAGGATAAAGATTCGAAAGGCGATGATAAAGATAATAAAAGCGGAAGCAATCAGAATGCTCAAAACAAGATGACAAAGGAGGAAGCCGCTTATATTCTGAATGCTGTTGAATCGAACGAAAAGAAAACACAGGAAAAAGTACAGAAATTGAAGGCGGAAAAGGCAAAAGCCAACCAGCCCGAAAAAAACTGGTAAATAAAATTGCAAATAAAATTAAAACTCAATAAAAATTAAAGAATTATGAATGTTCCATCAGGATTAAAGTACTCGAACGAACACGAATGGGTGAAACTCGACAGCGATATTGCAACTGTCGGAATTACAGACTATGCGCAAAGTCAATTGGGCGATATTGTTTTTGTTGATATTCAAACCGAAGGCGAAACACTTGCTCAGGGCGAGGAGTTTGGAGCAATTGAAGCGGTCAAAACTGTTGCCGGCGCTTTTATGCCGATTTCCGGCGAAATTGTTGAAGTAAACCTCAGTCTGGAATCGAACCCCGAAGCGGTGAACATCGACCCCTACGGAGAAGGCTGGCTGATAAGGATTAAAGCCGCCGACCTGTCGGAATTAGACAATTTGATGGATGCCGAACAGTATCTTGCCTACATTTCTTAAAAAGGCATAAAACCGTGAATGTCAGAATAGATAAATGGCTGTGGGCGGTTAGAATATTCAAAACCAGAAGCGACGCCGCCGAAGCATGCAAAAAAAACAAGGTGCTGATTAATGGCGTGATTGCCAAACCGTCCAAAGAAATAAAAACGGGCGATGTTCTAATAGTTCATCGCCCTCCGGTGGATTATGTTTACCGAGTTACGGGCTTGATAGAGAACCGTCAACCGGCAAAAAATGTCCCGCTTTATGTCGAAAATATCACTCCGCAGGAAAATCTCGCTTTGCTCGACACGCAAAAAAGCACGATTTTTGTTGCCCGCGACAGAGGCACGGGTCGTCCTACCAAAAAGGACCGCAGGGACATAGACCAGTTTAGCGACGATTTGTTCGACGACGATGAACAATGACTTGCATCGAGTTTATCTACTTGCCGGCAGCAACAAGGGCAACAAAAGGGGCTTTCTCGAAATTGCCGAACAGAGTTTGAGCCGGTTGCTTGGACAACTGATAAAAAAATCGGCAATTTACGAGTCCGAGCCTTGGGGCTTTGAAGCCGACGAGCGTTTTGTAAATCAGGCTCTGCTGTTTGAAACTTTGCTGCAGCCATCTGAAACGCTGAAAGTTATCGCCGAAATTGAGCGTCGAAACGGCAGAATTCGACCCTCAGGGGGCGGATATGCCTCGCGCACTCTCGATATCGACATTCTTTTTTACGACAACCTGATTCTGAACACTCCCGACCTGCAAATTCCTCATCCGCTACTGCATTTGCGCGCATTTGCGCTGATACCTCTGTGCGAAATTGCGCCAACGCTTGTACATCCGGTATTAAATTGTACAATTGAGGCAATAGCCGGCGCACAATTGTTGTAACCAATTGCTGTTTAATCTTTTTCTTTCAGCAGAGCGTCGTTGTTGAGTACTTTGAACGAAATAGCCTTGGGCTTGTTGAGATACCGCACCACAATGCCTTCCTTGTCCAAGCCGCTGGGATATTTGCCGCGTGCTTTTTCGAGCAGATGGTCAAGCGAATAAGCAAAATTGTCGCCCCGTTCTTCGAGCGGCACGGTTTGAAGCCCCAGAGCGGCGCAAATTTCCAGAGCCTCGTCGTAGGGGAAATAAGTTCCGGAGTCCCAGTCTTTAACGTCGAACACATACCATTGATACTCCGGCAGTCGGAGGCGGTTTTTTTGGATTCCGGGACCGCAAATTTCTCCGGTCAGCACAATGTTTTTTCCGTAGCGGACAAGTTTTTCTTTCAGCCCATACTTATAGACCGGCATCCAGTACAGAGCGTCGTCTTCGTCCTTGATTTCCTTGTTTCGGCTGCAGCAGCCAATTTTGCCGTCGATAAAATAAACAATACATGAAGTGCCATCCATTTTTGTGGTGATATAATATGGCTTATCGTGCAGTTCATCAATCAGTTCGGTGGCGGACTGTATGCGGATTTCGTCGGAGGCGGGGATACCGTAAGGACGTTCGCCAATAATTGTGCCGCCGTCGGCAGCAGTTTCGGGGATATACCATTTTTTGACGCCAAGTTGCTCAGTTACATCGTCGCCCTCGTTGAAGGCAGCCAGTTCGGGAAAATCGGAAAACGGAAGCAGCAAACCCTGCGACAGTTGCCCGCGCATTTTCATGGTTCGAATGCGGAATCCTTTGCCATTATCGACGTTATCGCGGAACGAAGAGGCTCGCAAAAATTCATACCGTTCGTTTTCGGGCAAAAAACTGTCCACCTCGAAATACACGCCCAAATCGTTGGGTTTGAACGTTCCTTTTTTGACAACACACTGCCAACCCATTACTTGGGCGGCTTCCAAAAAATCAGAGTCGGCGATTGGCATTATCGCCTTTACCCTGCGAATACTTACTAATGAACGCATATATTTATAATTTTAAATTAATATTTATATTCTCTGTCTTTAATTTTTAGCGTTTTGTATCCACATCGCCAATAAAAACACGGTGCAAAAGTACGAATATATTTTTAATTAACAATGCCCTTTTCTTTATAAAACAGCAAAATCGGATTACTGTCTTCTACAATTTCCATTTTACTGATTTTTTCCTGCCATTCGGGCGCAATCTTGTCCTTATGCGACATTGCTTCAAACCATTCATATAAGTTGATCATAAACACAATCCGCGTCTTCTCGCAATGAACGGGAAATGCAGGGTTGATTATTGTAAGTCCGCCAAGTTGCTCTTCTTTCATATCTTTTTCCCATACGGTTTCCGATGTTTGCTTGTTTATCATTATTTGTCCCGATCGATTGCAGGTCAGGAATATAAAACGGTCGGTTTCTATTGGCGACGAAAATCCGTATATGATTTTGCTTTCGTGAACTTCATCAAAAAAAGAGTGCATATCCGGTATATTGGTATACTGGCTTTTTGCTATTAATCTTTTTGTAATCGGATTTTTGACCGTCAAAGTATATGGCGTTTCAATTTCTCCGTCGCTGTATTTATACAGATTGTAATCCAGCGAAACGAAAAACCATATATTTTTACTTTTAACCATCTGATTTCCATATCCTCTGATATGGAAATCCACACGTGTACTGTTGCCGATTTTCCGTACGGTTTTTTTATCAATATCGTATATATTAAATTCGTATGGATAGCACGACATTCCTTCGCGTCGTTCGCTCATCACTAAATTTCCGTTGTGATACACCATATCGTTACCTTCAAATTCCAGATTTTCCTCTTTGAGAAACTGACCCTTCATATCGAAAAACATAAGTTTGTTATGATCCGTATATACCAAAATATGACCATGTTTGTCGTCCACCGCAATATCGCGAAACTGTCGCCATTCTCCGGGTCCCTGCCCCTGACGCAGTATCGATGTTTCGATTTTACCTGTTTTAATGTTCATCACAAAAACCGATTTTCGGCGGTCTGCAAAAACCAGCAAGTCCTTGTATCGAATAGCCTTGTTGATGTGGCTAATCAAACAATCGTCCGTTGTTTCTATTGGAACAATGTCGTCAAGTTCAAAGTTTTGGAAAAACGTTTGTCCATTGACCTTGGGCTCTTTGGGGACAATCAAAGTTTTCTGTCCGTCTGCATTTTTGGCACATACCAACAGTATGCCAATCATAATAATAATACTTTTTTTCATAATAACACCTTATTTATCAGTTCGAAAAATCTGCTTTTTCGACAATATTACCATTGTGTTTCAAAACATTCTATCTGTTTTTATTAATAATTTCTATTTAATTCAAGCGACAAAGATAATGCATATTTTTTGTTTATCAAAATATTTTTTTTCAACCACTCCGTACGGAGTTTCACCACCTGTGATATTCGGATGTTTCTATTGATATGAATGCCCTGACGGGCAAAAAACAACACAATTGTAAACCACAGCCCTTATTTATTTTTTATTCCTTAGCTCCCAAAAAGGATTTCTGACAGATAAAACAGACTTGACCTGACATTTTGTCATTATGCGGCATGTTGTATTTATCTGTTTGATTATAATTGTTTTGACGCTGTATTTTGCATTTAAATATGTCAAAAAACAAAAACGGCACAATAATTGATAATCCTATTGTCAAAAAAAATAGAATTAGTAACAATTAAAAATTATAAGAAATGGGAAAAATAATAGGAATCGATTTAGGAACAACCAACTCCTGTGTATCCGTGATGGAAGGCAATGAACCTGTGGTAATTACCAACAGCGAAGGCAAACGGACAACCCCCTCGATTGTATCGTTTTCGGAAAACGGCGAACGCAAAGTGGGCGACCCCGCAAAACGACAGGCAATAACCAACCCGAAACGCACGATATTCTCGATTAAACGTTTCATGGGCGAAACTTACGACCGTGTCAGTCTCGAAATCAACCGCGTACCCTACGAGGTTGCGCGCGGCGACAATAATACGCCCCGCGTTCTGATAGACGATAGAAAATACACCCCGCAGGAAATTTCGGCAATGATTCTTCAAAAGATGAAAAAAACCGCCGAAGATTATCTCGGTCAGGAAGTAACGGAAGCCGTTATCACCGTGCCGGCTTATTTCAGCGACTCGCAGCGTCAGGCAACCAAAGAGGCGGGCGAAATTGCAGGACTGAAAGTAAAACGCATTATCAATGAGCCTACTGCCGCCGCACTTGCCTACGGATTAGACAAAAAACACGACAAAGACATGAAGGTCGCAGTGTTCGACCTTGGCGGCGGAACATTCGATATTTCTATACTCGAACTTGGCGACGGAGTGTTTGAAGTGAAATCAACCAACGGCGATACTCACCTCGGCGGCGACGATTTCGACCAGATAATAATCGACTGGCTTGCCGACGAATTTAAATCCGAAAACGCCGGTCTCGACCTGCGCCGCGACGCCATGGCTCTCCAGCGCTTGAAGGAAGCCGCCGAAAAAGCAAAAATTGAACTCTCGTCGTCGGCGTCCACCGAAATCAACCTGCCCTACATTATGCCGGTGGACGGAATACCCAAGCATCTGGTGAAAACCCTGACACGAGCAAAATTTGAACAAATGGCTGACAGCCTGATTCAACGCACCATCGAACCCTGCCGCAAGGCGCTGAGCGACGCGGGCTACTCCGCCGCCGATATCGACGAAGTGATACTCGTGGGCGGCTCGACACGAATACCTGCAATACAGACTAAAGTCGAAGAATTTTTCCGTCGCACGCCCTCAAAAAACGTCAACCCCGACGAAGTGGTTGCCGTAGGCGCTGCAATTCAGGGCGGAGTGCTGGCAGGCGACGTCAAAGACGTACTCTTGCTCGACGTTACCCCGCTGTCGCTCGGTATCGAAACCATGGGGCAGGTGATGACGCGACTTATCGATGCAAACACCACCATCCCGACGCGCAAAAGTGAAGTCTTTTCGACCGCGTCCGACAATCAGCCTTCGGTGGAAATCCATGTCCTGCAAGGCGAACGCCCAATGGCTCGCGACAATAAAACCATCGGACGCTTCCACCTCGACGGCATCCCGCCCGCACCGCGCGGCATCCCTAAAATCGAAGTAACATTCGATATCGACGCCAACGGCATACTCAACGTTACGGCAAAAGACCAGGGAACAGGTAAGGAACAGCGTATCAGAATAGAAGCCTCGTCGGGACTGACGGACGACGAAATCAAACGCATGCGCGACGAAGCCAAACTGAACGAAGAAAAGGACAAGGCTGAAAAAGAACGTATCGACAAACTGAACTCAGCCGACAGCACGATTTTCCAAACCGAAAAGCAGTTGAAGGAATATGGCGAGAAACTTTCCGCCGACAAGAAATCGGCAATCGAATCGGCTCTGAACAAGTTGAAGGAGGCTCACAAAAATCAAGACCTGACGGCAATCGACAGCGCTAAGAATGAACTCAATGCCGCATGGAAAGCCGCCTCGGAAGACCTCTACAAGGCTATGCAGGGAGACGGCGCAGCTAACCCATTCGGCAATATGGCCGACAATCCCTTCGGTGGAGCAGATCCCTTCGCCGGCGCTAAAACCGACGGAAACAAATCGGACGATGTAACCGATGTGGATTTCGAGGAAGTGAAATAACGACCCTCAAAAAACAATTATAAAAACAAATAAAAAGGTGTAATCCAAAAGATTGCACCTTTTTTGTTGATAAAAAGATTGAGACTCTATTGAGTCAATTGTGGTGCGGTTGTGCATTGTCGCAGGGGCGTTGCGCGCAATCCTTTGTTAATGTAATTAACTGTTACACAGAGATAACGAAAAACGTTATTCAGAAGTCCCCTACATCGTCGCAATCATCACAATCATCACAATCGCCACCAATCACAAAAATCAGCACAATCACCCTGAAATCACAGTTCAGACCCTGTCGAAGCAAATAAATTGAATATCAAAGAAATTTTTTGCCTGATTTTTTGAATTTTTTTTTACATATTGTATATCAGTAAAAAAAAATCGTCTTTGAATAAATTTTCAGACAAATTGTTTTTACAAAATTTTGCGATTCGAAAAATTTATACTTTTTATTTGTGTGGGTACCTCGAGGTTGTTTTGTTGTTTTTGAATCAGGTGGAAATGAGGTATGTTTGACGGTCGCCATGATTACGACGCCGGCGACGCTTTCTTTAATGATTAATGCCGCCGGCGGACAGGCTGACCACTGACTATTTCAGATCGCGGGCTTTCAAGCCTTTTCTCCAGTGTTCCTCGATTTTTTCCAGCGATATGCCTTTGGTTTCGGGGAGATAGAAATATCCCCAAATCAATCCTGCTATGGCAACCAGAGCATAGAGCGCAAAAGCGCCTGCCGGATTGCCGGCGCTTTCGCCTTCCACTTTCAGTTCCATTCCCGAAAACGACAGCGCCTGCACAATCTTGAAAAACGTGAATGTAACAAGCGTATTGAACAGCCAGATTGCCAGCGAACCCAACGAAGTTCCCAAACCGCGTACCCGCTGAGGAAATACTTCGGACACTATGAGCCATGCCAGCGGTCCCATGCTGACGGCAAAAAAGGCGATATATATAAATATCAGCACAATCGATAGCCATTTGCCGGCGCCGTCCAGATGCCCCGATAACAGGAAACAGGCGCTCAAAGCCAGCAACGACAGGGCTATGCCCGCCAGTCCTGCAAAATACAGTTTTCGCCGCCCCCAACGGTCGATAATAAACAGCGACAGAATGGTGAAGCAGACATTTACCACGCCAACGCCCGCCGACGCCCAAATTGCGGAGATGGCGCTGTCGAAACCTGCCATCAGAAAAATTTTCGGACTGTAGTATATCACTGTATTTATTCCCACAAACTGTTGAAAAAACATGATAAAAACGGCAATCAGCAGGGGTGCGCGCAGCCATGGACGAAAAAGTTCCTTCCATTGCGAGGCGTTTTGCCGGTCGGCGCGTATGTCTGTTTCCATTTGCGACCAGACTGCGGCAAAGACGTCGGGCGATTCTATCCGTGCCAGAATCGACCGGCTTGTTTCCTTGTCGCCCCTGCTCAGCAGCCAGCGTGGCGATTCCGGCATGAAATACATTCCGACGAGCAGTACCAGAGCCGGCAAAACGCCCACATAAAACATAGGACGCCAGCACGAAAAGTCCTGTTCGTTGGCAAACATCAGGTCGGAAAAATACGAGGCAAGAATGCCGATAGTTATCATCAGCTGAAACATGGCAACCAGCCTGCCGCGATATTTTGCAGGCGATATTTCGGCAATATATAAGGGTACGACAAACGACGAAATGCCAATGGCTATACCCAAAAACATGCGGGCAAATATCAGGCTGTACATCTCGCCTGCCGCGCCCGACCACAGAGCGCCCACCACAAAGATGACCGCCGAAAGCAGTATCACCTTTTTTCGTCCGAAACGGTCAACAACTTTGCCGCAGAGCAGAGCGCCAAGTATGGCGCCAATCAACCCTGCGGAAGTAATGAGTTCAATGGCGCTGTTGTCGATAGCCAAATCTTTTTGAAAAAACGGGATAGCACCCGATATAACGCCCGTGTCGAAACCGAAAAGTAAACCGCCGGTTGCAGCTACAAGGGCAATAATGTAAACGTAATAAGAATGAAATTTACTGTTTGTCATGATATTTTTTATTTATTGATTGTTCTGTAAAAATTTTATTTCCATTTATCCGGTCGTTGAGTTTGTTTGCCTGAAAGAGAATATTTTGTCTATATGATTTTTGATTATTGGTTGGCTTGGCTGAAAAATAGCATATTTCAACAAGTTCCTGATGCGGGCGTAAAAGCCCTTCGGCAAATTTAACCAAGTCTAACCAATAGTATTTGCACCAGTTTTGTGATTTCAATCCATAATAGAAATTGAATCCATCTATGTAAACAATTACTCTTTGTTTCATCTGTTTCAAATCTTTAAATAAAACCCCTCTGCTGTTGAGGGGTTGCCTTAGTCTATTCCAACTAAGGGGGGCAAGTATTATTTCTAATACGCCGCAAAAGTAGTGCAAAAAATTGAACCGTGCAAATAAACATTGCCTGATTATTCAAAATTTACCATTTTAATGACTTATTTATAGTTGATTATAAAGTGGAAAAAAATTATGTACAAAGTCCTTATTCCCAGCCTCCATAGTGCCTCAATCGGCATATATTTATCCTTTTCAACCGGAAATTGTGTGGAAAATCCATATAACCCTTATTTCCAAAGGCGCTCTTAGTAGATACGCCATTAATCGCGTCCCTACACCCTTATTATTTCCTCTGAAAAAATAAGGGCGATTGACCTTGTGTATCAGGGCTACTTAGGGCGCTTGGGGAAATAAGGGGTTTATATCGATAATTTATTGAAAACAAAAGTTTCCTCACAATTCTCTGTTGAACTTTATACATAATGATACCTGATTTTGTTTTATTGGGTATTCAATACGGTATTCATGTTATTTATTCCATATCTTTGGAAAATATGCGCCGCACGAAAAAACGACTGCGCCGCACAAAAAAACGACTGCGCCGCACGAAAAAATGACTGCGCCGCACAAAAAAACGACTGCGCCGCACGAAAAAAAGACTGCGCCGCACAAAAAAAATACTGCTCCGCACTAAAAAACGACTGGCCCGAAAAAAAAAACCACTGCGCCGCACGAAAAAATGACTGCGCCGCAAAAAAAAACGACTGCGCCGCACGAAAAAATGACTGCGCCGCACAAAAAAACGACTGCGCCGCACAAAAAAA
>JAITIA010000182.1 GCA_031279695.1 Prevotellaceae bacterium
CCGTAGGGACGGAATGTGGAATTTGTTGATTTAATGTGCAGTCCCTGCGGGACTTGGGCTACGTGGCGGGGTCGCTGCCGGAGGCTAAAGCCACCGGTTAATAAAGTGTCGTCCCTGCGGGACTTTGCAGATATGCCATTTTTTCGAGTTTTCGGACAAACACTACATAGTGTCTTTTTCTGACAATTAAGGAGCGTAAAGTTTAGTATGTTTCCCTATGAAAGTTACGGTATTTCACTCCGTTAAAACTCGATATATGGAATTATTTTTTTCAGTTGTTCTTCTGTCAGGATTTTTTCTGTGAGCAATTCGTCTGAGGATGTGATTTTTATCTTGAATTTGCGATATTTGGCTATGCTTTTGGCAAGATAGTTTCGGATATATGGATGTTTGGCGAGGTCGGCTTCGGCAATTTCGTTGATTTTGATACGTTTGATTTGCGAAATATCTACCGTTATCTGCTTGCTGAACAGTTCAAAACGGGCAGTATCGACGCCTTTGATTTCCATCAGTTGTTCGGGAGCGTAAAATCCGCCGAGTTTGTTGCGATATTCCACAATTCGCTGAGCGTAGTACGAGCCTATTCCTTTCAATTTTTGCAACATAGCGGTATCGGCAGTATTCAATTCAACCATCAGAAGCGTTTTTTCGGGAAACTGTTTTTCGACTGTGCCGGCTGGTTTTGTTTCAAATTTTTTCTGTTCCGTTTCCTTTTCCTTCGGTTTGAATTTGCCGCCCGATTCAGCAAATTTGCGACGGTCTTCATTTTTGATGTCAATATATTGATACAGACGCTCGAACATTGCCTCCGAAACGGCGTAAGAGCGTCCAAAACCTTCGCGATTGTAGAATTTGCCACCGCTTTTGCGGTATTTAATGATGCTTCGCGCCTGTGCTGGCGAAAATCCCAACAAAACCAACGATGCGGAATCGATTGTGTTTGGGTCAAAGACAAAAAGACTGTCGTTCTGTTGTTTATCCATTTTTTTCATTTCTGCCAAAAAAACATCTAATTCCTTTTTCAGATGTTCAGTTTCGTCAGCCATAAACTCGTTATTTTCAGGAAAAAACTGCGGTGTAACGATAACAGCAAACAAAATGACAATCAGAGCGGTTGTCCCCAGTCGGTCGGAACTGGAAAAAGCGAATAAATCCCTGAAAAACGATTTGAATCTGGACATTACGGCTTAAATGGTTAATAGTTAAAACTGCTTTTTCCGATAAATTCTCTCAAAATCGAAGTTGGCGGAATTGTTTTTTCGTCAGCCGTATCAATTTGTTCAAAATAACTGATAAATTTCAGCAGTCGAAGGGCTTCCACACGTTCGGGCTTTGAAGGCGGAATTTTCCGCAAAAGAGGCTCGGCATATTTGCGCAAAATCGACAACTCGTAGAGCAACGACGAATTGAACATGACGTCGGCATTTTCCTGATAGGGAAAAATATTGCGGTCTTCGCCGTTGCGTACACTTTGCCAGCGACTTATGGTGTCGGCGGCGGAATATCCGCGAGTGGCGGCGTCGCGCACAATACGGCGTATCAGCCGGTTGTCGGTGGTTGGTATTCTGTTGTTTTCATCAACCGAAACTGAGGTCAGCGCCGAAGCGTAAATGCGAAACAGTTTGCTGTGGGGAATCGAATGTATCAGAGCCGGATTCAAGCCGTGAATGCCTTCGATTATCAGAATATCGTTTTCGTCAATTCGCATTGTTTTGTCTGTAAACGAGCGTTTTCCGGCAATAAAATCGAAGCGTGGCAAACGCACTTCTTTACCTTCGAGCAGGTCGGTCAATTGCGAATTGAATAGGTCGATGTCAATTGCATACAACGATTCAAAATCGTAGTTTCCGTTTTCGTCTTTAGGGGTTTGTTCCCTGTTTACAAAGTAGTTATCGAGTTCGATTGTATGGGGACGTTTTTTTGCAACCTGCAATTGAACGGCGATACGTTTTGCCGACGTCGTTTTCCCGCTCGACGAGGGTCCGGAAATGAGAACTATTTGATTTCCACGTTCTACAATCATATCGGCAATGCTGGCATATTTTTTTTCGTGGAGCGCTTCATTGACCTGAATCAGGCTGGCAACCCGTCCGTTTTGAATTTCTCTGTTGATGTTTCCAATCGACTTAGCGCCAAGTATTTCGTTCCACTCCTTGTGTTCTTGAAATATTTGTAACATTTTATTTTGAATTACAAATTCCTGCAATTTGTCGGCATTGTCGGGTTTGGGCAACATCAACAGAACTCCCTGATAATATGCAGTTAAACCGAATGTTTTCAAATATCCGGTCGAATAAACCAGAGGTCCGTAGAAATGGTCGGCAAAACCGTTGAGCCAATACACCGAAGTGTGAAATTTTTCCTTAGTTTCGAGCAACAGGGCTTTTTCGTCGTAACCGGCACTGCGAAACATTGTTATGGCTTCGGAGGTCGCGATTTTTGTTTTTGAAAATGGCAAATCTTTCTTAACAAGTTCATGCATACAAGTTTCGATCCTGTTTATATCGGATATTTCCAGCGGTTTACTATTTGCTATTTCGCAGTAAAGTCCTTTGGATACAGAATGTTGCACCGACAGTTTGCGCCCCGGCAGTATTTCTTTCACCGCAACCTGCAACAAAAAAGTCAGTGAACGGATATATGTTCGCATTCCGTCGGGGTGGCTTAGGTCGATAAACTCCACAATTTTAGGATTATAAACCTGATATCCGAGTTCTTTCAGTTCGTTGTTTACAATTGCCGCCATGACCTGTGTTTTCAACGCCGGTCGAATGAGGCTATATATCTCATACAGAGTTGTTCCGGCATTACAAGCGTGAATTGTTCCCGTATTGACACAAGTGATTTCTATTTCATTCATATATATATTATTTTTTATTCTTATTCAACAGTTTAGCAAATTTATACGACAAGGCTGCCTGTGGGCTGTAGCCCAGCGCTTCGTGCCACGAAAAGGCAACGTCCAATTGCAGATTTCCAATTGTCCATCCAACGCCAAAACACATTTCTACCGGATTGAATGATACGCCCGTGCGTAAACACATGTTTTTGAACATTGTATATTCGCCACCAATGCGTGGAATAAATTCGCCCGTCTGCTCTTTTTCAAATTCCGATACCAGAAACAGCCTCTCGGTTTTATAACCTGCTCCAATTGTAAATATCAATGGCACAGATATTTCGTTTCTCGAATTAAGTTTCGAGAGAGTAGGATTAAAAATATGCGCACCGATAAATATATTTGTCAAAGGTTCGGCAATTAAGCCTATTTCGCCAGTAAAAGCGTATAAATCAGGATATCCGCTGCCAAAACTCAGCAGGTGATAATTGAAATGAACGCCAAGCGAGAGTTTTTTTGCAAGTTGTTTCCCGTATCCTGCGCCAATGCGCGTTTCGCCGTAACTCTCTATTCCTGTGTGCGCAATATCGACGCCGACAGTGCCTGTCAGCGCCGGCGCAGCAAATGCTCCGGAACTGACGCCTATCTGATTTATCTGAAAACGGTTTTCGTAATTTACGCCAACCGTCATTTCGTCGATAGCAGCCAGCGCCGCCTGATTATTGTAAACCGCCCAAACATCGACATTCAAAAGTCCGTTGCGCCCAAGTCCCTCTGCTTTTGCGCCTTTGGGAAAAAGATACAGACCTCCGTCGGCGTGCAAACGGGGCGGCACGCCGAAAAAACAGAGCATAACAAAAATCCCCGACAGGCAAAACGCGGTTTGGCTGAATGGCGATATTCTGTTCAGCTTCTGTCTTTTGTCTGTTTCATCGTTGGCGGCGTTCAATGTTCTATTGTATTTATTTGAGAATCAGAGGCGCTGCGCCAACATACATGCCGTCGAGGTACACTTCAATGTTAAACGTTCCCGAAAGGAAGTCTTTGTCCTTGTAAAATACGCAAACTTCCAAATCTTCGCCTGCATATTCCACCTCTCTTGTTGCCGAATAAATCATTTGAGGACCGCCGCCCGATGGCGTGAAAACATTGGTAACCGACTGTGTTAGAAGGCTTCCGTCCGGCGATTTTATTCTTATATAAATCGTTCGCGAGCCTCTTTTGGCTATACTGTTTTCTATCAGCGTCAAACACACTTTGAACTGTTCTGCCTGTCGCGCTCGGTTGGTAGTTTTTTCCCTGCTGGTCAGCGCAATAGCCGCAATATCGCGAGTTTTCAATTCTCCGCCTTTTTCGACCATTGAGGTCAGAGCGCTTTTGTCCTTCGACAATTGTTCCTGCTGCTGTTTCAACTTGGTGATTTCCGAATCCTGTTTGGTGGTTTTGGCTTTCAATGCTTTGTTTTCCACGCTCAACGAATCGATTTGACGGACATAACCCGTCAGCAGAGATTTCAAATTGCCAATTTCCTTTTCAAATTGCCGTATTTTTGCTCTGTTCGACGCTTCGGTTTTTTTGATTTTATCCATCAGTGCGTCAATTTTCTTACGCTCGGTAGTTAATTGAGCATTAAGGGTATCGTTACCTGTTTTCAGCACTTCATAATCGCCTTTGAGTTGGGTTAAATCGTTAATTACCTCCTGTTTTTCCTGTGCTGCAATCGACAAGTCTTCCTTCGACTGTTGCATTATCGAGTAAATGTAAACAATGGCAGCAACTAAGGCAACTACCAGAATAACAGTAACTGCCTGAAGGGTTTTCACTGTTCCGCCTTTTTTTGACGGTGGAACTGGCGGAGGCAAAAGCCCTGAACCCTTGTGCATTGAACTTCCCGGATTTCCCGGATTTATTGGATTATTTTCCATGACCTGTGTTTAAAATTTATCTGTTATGTAATAATTTTTTATTTAGTAAGCAATCGGAATACATCTTCGAGCCGCTGTTCTTTTTGTTGCATCGATATTATTGTCAAGCCTTTAGCGACTGCCCATCTGAACAGTTCGGCTCTGACGTCTCGATTGTTGCATCCTTTGACGAGAATTTTTCCGGTTTCGGTCAAATCGGCTTTTTCAACAAAATCGGCGTTTATAAATATCTCATTATCAACTTTTTCGAGAAATTCCAGTTCGGTAATTCTACCGGAGGCTTGCATTTTCAGTTCGGAAGTAACGCCGTCGGCAACAATTTCTCCATTGTTGATAATGATGATTTTGTCGCAAATTGCTTCAACTTCTTGCATGATATGCGACGAAAGCATTACGGTTTTTTCCTTGCCCGTTTCTTTTATCAGATTGCGAATTTCGATAATCTGATTGGGATCCAGCCCCGTAGTTGGTTCGTCGAGTATCAGTACTTCCGGATTGTGAAGCAAATTTTTGGCAAGCCCCACCCTTTGTTTGTAGCCTTTCGACAAATTGCCGATTTTTTTCTTCTGTTCCTGCGCCAAACCTGTCATTTCTATTACTTTATGCACGGCTTTCTGCTTTTCCCGAACTTTGTATATCGAGGCTGTCATATCAAGAAATTCCCGCACATACATATCGGCATAAAGCGGATTATGTTCAGGCAAATAGCCCACAATTTTTTTTACTTTACCGGGATATGCAAGCACGTCCATACCATTGATTTCCGCACGTCCGGCAGAAGGGCTGATCAAGCCCGACAGGATTTTCATCATTGTAGATTTTCCTGCGCCGTTGGGTCCCAGAAAACCGGTAACGCCTACGCCTTCAACGTTGAAAGAGATATTTTTCAACACTTTTTGCCTGCCGTAATATTTATCCAGATTTTTGACGCTAATAGACATAATTCAATCAATCAACAAATTATCTCGACACTCTGCCCGATCCGTCGCCTTTGAGAAGGTTTTCAACTTCGGCAACCGTTACAAGGTTAAAATCGCCATACACAGTATGTTTCAGGCACGAGGCGGCAACGGCAAATTCCAGAGCCTTTTGGTCGTCGTCGGGGTATGTCAGTAAACCGTAAATCAAACCGCCCATGAACGAATCGCCACCGCCAACACGATCAACTATATGTGTAATATCGTATCGTTTAGACTGATACAGTCGTCCGTCGGCATACAGACAGCCGCCCCAGGTGTTGTGATTGGCGTTAATTGAGCCGCGAAGCGTGATTATCACCTTTTTTGCCTGCGGAAAGCGGGCAATCAGTTGAGTACATACCGATTCAAAATCTGCGGCATCCACTTCGCCGCCTGTGTGCGCCACATCGAAGTTTTCGGGTTTTATGCCGAATACTTTTTCTGCGTCTTCCTCGTTGCCAAGTATAATATCGCAATATTCAACTAATTGCGGCATTACTTCGGATGCTGTTTTTCCGTATTTCCAAAGATTTTTACGGTAATTCAAATCGGTGGAAACCGTTATTCCCTTTTTGCGTGCAACTTTCAGAGCCTCAAGGCAAACATCGGCAGCGCCCTGCGAAATGGCAGGCGTGATGCCCGTCCAGTGAAACCAGCCGGCATTTTCAAAAACGCTGTCCCAGTCAATCATTCCGGGCGCAACCTCTGCGATGGCGGAATAAGCCCTGTCGTACACCACTTTCGAGGCACGTGCAACAGCGCCTGTTTCAAGAAAATAGATGCCTACGCGATTGCCTCCGCGTACTATTTTATCTGTACCGACATTATATTTGCGAAGTTCGGAAATGCACCATTCCGCAATATCGTTTTTGGGGAGACGGGTTACAAATTCGGTTGGTATTCCGTAATTTGCAAGCGATACGGCAACATTTGCCTCGCCGCCGCCAAAATTGGCGTTTAACTGTTTCGATTGGCTGAAACGGTCGTAGCCGGGAGTTGCCAGTCTTAGCATGATTTCTCCAAATGTAACTGCTTTTTTCATTCTGATAACTAATTCTTAATCCTATAATTCTACTGTTATTAAATACTTTATATTTTATTTTCTTTATAAATTCAAAGCCCAAAGGTAGAAACAATTTTTATTATTTTATATTTTTTTTTACAATATTATTTACAATTCTGTATTTTGTTAAATCATTTTTCTTAAAATCAACCAAATATAACAATATTTGTTCAACTATTTTTCAAATTCCTTTATTTTCTGTACGCATTCAGAATTTCGCCAATATACACTGTGTGAAAATCTCGATTGGGATATAACTTATTAACAATTGCCGTGTCGATAAATGCCGCAGAATCAATTGGTGCGGCGTAGAGTTTGCGACATTCAAAAATCATGTTTGCTTCGGCAAAAGCCACGCTGCCTTCGGGGGTTGCCATTGGCGTCAGCCCGGCTTCCTGCACCTTGTTTGTGTTGCGTCCCGATTTTGTTCCGCAGATTGTAAGCGCCTCACGGTAAGCATCATCGTAGAACGACAGCGTAAAAATGCTGTTGGCGTCAACAAATTCTTTGGTGTAGCGTTGCGGACGGATAAACACAATTGCCACATTTTTTTCCCAAAGATAACCCATTGATCCCCAACTGGCTGTCATTGTGTTAAATGCGGTCGTATCGCGTCCCGCAGTAATCAGCATCCAGTTGCTGATAAGTTTGGGTGCGCTGATGTTGATTCGTTCAATAGAAACTTTTCTAAATTCTTTCATTCCGTTGTTTGTTTTTTGCCGGTTGCCGCAAGCCATCATAAAAGCGCAGGCAATCAGGGCGATAAATATTATTTTTTTCATGTTTATTTACTTTTTGTTTACTGCTTTTTGCATCTCCTCCAATGCTTGTTTTTTGGGCACAACCATTAGTTGATTGGTCTCACAATTCCAGATATTCAGATATTTATCGGATACAACAATATGTTTTTTCCATTTGGTATATTTTTGATGCAGCATTAAGGTACAAATGTCGGTTGCGGTTATAAAATCGCCCGATTCGGGCAAATGACTATGGACTGTTGTTTCAATTTCCTTTCCGTCTATCACTCCATAACGTATCGGAATAATGTTATTATGCAGTTTCTTTTTAAGTATCAGTTTATTGTATTTGTCGAACAACAGCAGGTAGTCGTTACCAAAATATACAATATTTTTTTCCTGTGTTCCGGTTAAAACATAAACTTTTTTTTCGTCTCCACTAATCAGTGGGATAAGGTTTAAGCTTGTGTTTTCATATTTTTTGAACAGGGTATCGGAGTTGATTTCAGCCAGCGCCATTTGTCGAATTGTAAAAAGCACGGCTTCTGTGTCGGTAAAATCTCTTTCCGCAAAATTAACTTTTGCCGTGTGAGTATTGATATTGTAAATTGTGTCAAATGAGATTTCTCCTATTACTTTCGGCTTTTCCGATTTCGAGAAAAATATACAAATCGAACGGTCTTTTTCAGAGTAGGAAAAATAGCCGCCAACATGTTCAAGATTTTTATAATCTCTTAAAAATACGTCAGTTCCATGCCATGAAGCCATTTCCGACCTGTAGAGTAATTTTCCTTCCTCCACAATTGCCTGTGCGGGTTCGGTCAAATTATTTTGTGCAAACACACTTAAAGAGCAAATAAAAAATGTCAAAACCATTGTCAATGTTCTATTTAAACTATTTTGTTTTGCATCCTTTGCCGCCGGCGCACAAGGCGCAAATTTTCGATGCAAAATGCGCAAATTTTCACAAATTTTCCGATACATAGTCCGTTTACATGCCTGTCTTTTGTTCATAATATTCTCATTTTTAATGTTTTTAATGCGTATAAATCACATTATTTCGGATGTAAAGATACAATTTTTTTTGAAAACAAGATTTTTTTGAAAAAAATTAAAAAAAGATTGAGGCGCTATAGGTGTCTTATAGACAGGAGAAAAGGATGCTTTTTGCCCGCAGGGACGGCACTTTATTAACGGCAGGTGAAACCTGAGAATGGCTCGCTCTTTTCAGCATAAGTCTCGTAATAACAGTATTTTATTGTTGATTTTGCCGGCATTCTCCCTACCTTTCCTGCTCCGTCGCACAAAAAAGGGCGTCTTTTGCAAGACGCCCTAAAAAAATAAACTAATATATGGAGGAAATAAAAAATTTCAATTCGACAGGAAGCCGAGCAGGATACCTGCGGCAACGGCGCTGCCTATTACGCCTGCCACATTCGGACCCATGGCGTGCATCAGCAGATAGTTTGTTTTGTCGTATTCCAGACCCACGTGCTGGGAGATACGCGCCGAGTCGGGTACTGCCGACACGCCGGAATTGCCTATCAGCGGGTTTATCTTGTTGCCTTCTTTGAGGAAGATGTTAAAGAATTTCACAAACAGCACTCCCGATGCGGTGGCTATGATGAACGATATTGCGCCAAGTGCAAATATCAGTATCGAGTTCCATGTAAGGAACTGCGTAGCCTGTGTCGATGCGCCTACGGTCAAGCCTAAGAGAATGGTTATGGTATCGATCAGCGGACCGCGCGCAGTTTCTGCCAGACGGCGGGTTACTCCACTTTCTTTCAGAATGTTTCCAAGGAACAGCATTCCGAGCAGAGGCAAGCCCGACGGCACTATCAGCGTGGTTAGCAGCAGCCCGATAATGGGGAAGAGTATTTTTTCTGTTTCCGACACTGCGCGTGGCGGTTTCATCCGTATCAGGCGTTCCTTTTTGTTGGTCAGCAGACGCATCACAGGTGGCTGAAGGACAGGCACCAGCGCCATGTACGAGTATGCGGCTATGGCTATTGCGCCCATCAGGTCGGGAGCAAGTTTCGACGAGAGAAATATTGCTGTTGGACCGTCGGCGCCGCCGATGATGCCAATTGCGCCTGCCTGATTTGGCTCAAACCCAAGTAGCAGGGCGATGATGTATGCGCCAAAGATGCCTGTTTGGGCGGCGGCGCCAACCAGCACAAGTTTGGGGTTGGAAATGAGCGCCGAAAAGTCGGTCATTGCGCCTATTCCGAGAAATATCAGTGGGGGATACCAGCCTTGTCGCACTCCGGAATAGAGGATATTCAGCACCGAGCCGTCTTCGTAGATACCTATCATTAAGCCTTTTGCTTCGTTAAACGGAATATTGCCGATAAGGATACCGAAGCCGATAGGGACAAGCAGCATTGGCTCAAATTTCTTGGCTATGCCCAGATAGAGAAAAATTAAGCCTGCAATTATCATCACTCCATGCCCTACTGTAAAGTGAGCGAACGAGGTATAGCTGAAAAACTCCTTTAAATTGTCAGCCAAAAATGTAAAAAATCCTGTTTCCATATTATCCTATTATTACCAAATCGGCGCCTTCCAGAACGGAATCGCCCTTTTGTACTTTAATTTCAATTACTTTTCCTTCTTTGTCGGAGTTGATTGTATTTTCCATTTTCATGGCTTCGAGAATGGCAAGTTTCTGACCTGTTGCCACGCTGTCGCCAACTTTCACCAGCACGTCGAGAATGACGCCCGGCAGTGGCGATTTGACGCTGCCGCCCACTGTCGATTTTGACGCTGTCGCCGGTTTTGGTACCGACACGGAGGGTGTGGACACGGTATTTTCGACCGACCGGCTAACCTTTACTGCGGCTATTTTTGTTACCGAACTTTGTTTTTTCAGCGGTTTTTCGAGTTCCACCGAATACATTTGTCCGTTGACTTCGATATCCAGCGTATTTTCTTCAATGTTTTTGACCGACAAACTGTATGTATTGCCGTTGATTTGTACCTTGTAATCGTTCATTTCTGCTTGATTTTGCTCTATTTTTTTAATTGTGGCGTTTGACGCATTCCATAGATTTTCGAGTTCCACGGCGAATAGTTTGCCGCCTGCCTTTCGATTGTCAGTATGGCGTTTTCGATGTCGTGCGAATTGCTTTGCATCTGGTATATTACTGTTGCTATGGCGGCAACAACTTCGCCGGAAATTCCTTCGTCGCTGTTGGCGGCGGCGCTTGTTGCGGCAGTGTTTTTCGACTTTGCTTTCGATTTATTGTGGCTCAGACGCACATGAAATTTGCCTGTATATTTGAACACCAGATACAACAGGATGAGCGCCAGAAAAACCACCATTACGGCGGTAATCGACATTCCCGCGCCCCAGGGGTCGTTTGTTTTGAAACGTTCGTTGGCGGCGCCCTGATTAACAGATTCGTTATTGATGTTAGGCGTTGGTTTTTCGAGAACAGCGGATTTGCTGCCGCCGTCGCTTGTGCGTCCGTACGACACGTTGGGCTGCATCGACGCCATTTCGGGGACGGTCATTGAGTCGATTAATTTCCCGCTGGGATCGGCAAGATAGACGGTTGCTTCTCGCCCCGGCTCGAAGCGGAAATTGGTATGGAACGTTCCGTAAAAAGCGTTACCGTCAGCCCAGAAAACAAGGAACTGTCGGGGTCCGATAATAGTATTTCTATCACCTTTGGTGATAAGATATTTTTTCAGGTTATTAGGGTCGTCGGAGAGATACCAACCTCCCAGATTTGCCGACGAGCCGCTGTTGTTGTAGATTTCTATCCACGGAGAGTGATTTCCGTAACGATCAACATAATTGGTTTTGTTATTAACCATTATTTCGTTGATCTGCAATTTTGCCTGCGCCGATGCGCCGAATGCCGAAAAGGCAAACATGGTTACAATTAATATTCTTTTCCAAATTTTCATGAGCAAACTGTTTAGTTACCTAAATCTCGTTTTAAATTATTCTTAATCTCGTTTTAAAAAGCCTTTAATAAGCGTTTTAGGCTCATTTCAGGGCTAAAAAATTTTCTGCAAAGATAGTGTGTTTTTTTCAATTCCAAGCAGTTTTTCAAAAATCTCTCAAAAATTTTGACTTGCCGACGCTGAAAAAACACGATATTACCCTGAATTTTTAGCACTTTGCCTGCCAATTTTTTCTTCCGCAAAGCACACAAAGTTTTTCTTTTCTTTTCTGACACTTTTTCTCCCACAAAATTCTTTTCATAATTCGTAATTTTCAATTCGTAATTGCAAAATATTGTAATGTATCGCGCAAGGTCAAATTTCCAGATAGTTCATTTTTCTTGATTGCAGGATATTTAAAATCTTTTTATCGTTACTGTTAATTTGTTTGCGGAGATTGGAAAAAAGCCATTTCCAGTTGAATTTTTCGTCCTGAACGGTAAATATTTTTCGGAGAATGCTGCCCACAGTGTGCTTTTCGACAACCGATTGCAGGCGGACAAACACAATGAACGTGTTTTCCGACATTGCGTCCATAAGTTTTTCGACCTCGTCGGCGGCAATCATCGACGAAATACAGCAGACGGCAATTTTGCGTCCCAACAGATATTCGTCGATTTTGTCTCTGTGCCAGCTCATTTCTGCTATGCGGACGGCTATTTCGCGCTCGTTATTTGTTGTGACGGCGGCTTTTCTGTCGGAAATAAAATTGATTTCCCTATCGGCAGTTTTCAACGACAGACAGATTTCCCATATCGATGTTTTGTAATAATTCAGAAAACGGCTGGCAAGTTCTGCGTCCAGCACGTTATTATATTTGCCATTGAATGAGGCGAATACATCGATTTGCGAGGCATACATGTTCAGCATTTCCGTTGTTCGCACAATCAGTTCGCCACTGCGGGCATACACCGACCACACGATGCGCCGAATATCGTCCGACGATTCAAAATTCTTGAATTTCAGCATCTCGCCCTCTTTGCGGTGGAATGTGTCCGTTCTGATTTCATCCCTGTCGGTTGCCGGAAAAACGTTTGCTACCGAATGTTCTCTGTTGCCGGTTGGGAGTATCGAAATCGACGACTGCAATCTGAAAGTTCGATACAGTGAAAACATCCTGAAAAAATCATAAAAAAACAGGGTAACAGTTTCAAGTTCATAATTTTGAATATCGGGCAGCGAAAGTTTTTTCAAGCCCGTTGCTTTGCCGCCGCCTTGCCGTTTGAGCGTTACCATCGTGTCATAGTGCCGGCTGAAAATCAGTTCCGCCTTAACATTTCCTACAAGTGGGAAAATCAGCCTGTTACACTCGATTTTACACAAAATATTGTTCTTGCTGTCGTATAAAAATTCGATTGAGGGCTGCTTGCGCGTTTTCAAATACAACAGAAAAGGAATGAGAATTGTGGCAATCGAAAACACTACTATAGAGGCAATTACAAATATCATAATTTTAACCAGCAGCGCGGCAATGTCCATCACCTTTTCCGATGCGTTCGAGTCGAAATAATCTACTGCAATAAAAACAAGTAAGACAATGAAAAACACTGTTCTGACAGGTATTTTTTTGCGGATTTCTCTTATTTTTGTCTTATATTTCATCGTTTTGCTTTATTTAAACCGTTGTAGTGGATAATTAATTTCTGCCAGACTTAAAATACGTTCCGACACGGTGGATATGAGCGCGTTGAGGCTCACGGGATGAAAATAGAACGAGGGCGACGCCGGACAGATTATTCCGCCCGCCCGCGTTACCGCAAGCATATTTTCTATATGGATGAGATTCAGCGGAGTTTCGCGCGTTACCAGAATCAGGCGGCGACGTTCTTTCAGCATAACGTCGGCTGTGCGCGTAATTAAATTCGACGCCAAACCGGAGGCAATGCTCGCCAGCGTCCCCATCGAACAGGGCGCAACAATCATGGTATCATAATCCGACGAGCCAGAAGCAGGCGCAACCATCATGTCCTGATTTTCGTATATAGGAAATCGGCTAAAAATATTGTGAACAGCCGATTTTCCTGCTTCTTGTTCGGCAACGAGTTTGCCGTTTTCGCTGAAAATCACAACAATATTTTCTCTGCGGACGGAGGTCTCTTCTAATTTGGTCAGCAAATTGCTGACGTAGCAAAATCCACTTGCGCCTGTGATGGCGACTATTATTTTTCTTTCAACATCATTCATAACTGTGTAATTATTTTGTTTGACAATATTTTGTGAATATTTATTATTTGTGGCAATATCAAATGTTTATCGTCGTTCACAATATTATAATCGGCACGTTCGATTTTAATTTTGTCCGGTAATTGGGCTGCAATTCGTCGTTGAGCATCGTTGATGTCGGCGCCTCTCGACACAATGCGTTTTATGCGCAAATCTTCTGGCGCATAAACGTTTATCACCGCATTGAACAAGTGTTCTAAACCGGCTTCGTAAAGTATTGCCGATTCGTGAATAAGATACGGAACGCTTTGGTCGAAAGAGGCGGCGTAATGTTCAAAATCGTCTATCACAGCGGGATGCACCAGCGCGTTGATTTTTTCGAGATTTTTGCTGTCGGCAAAAACAATTTCCGCCAGCCTTGTGCGGTCGAGTTTGCCGCTGTTGCTGTAAATATTTTTTCCAAAGAGAGCAACCAGTTCTTCACGCAGTCGATTATCGGAATCATAAAGTCGTTTTGCTGCCATATCCGATTGATATACAGAAACATCGAGCATTGCAAATATTTTTCCTACAAGGCTTTTACCGCTCCCGATACCTCCTGTCAATCCTATTTTCAACATGATTTTATTTTTGGATAAGAAATTCGACAAATGGAGGATAGATTTCCGTATTAAACACAAAATCAGGTTTATGAACAATTTTCACTTTGATTTGCCGGCTCAGCGAATTTGTTGTTTCATTATAATCGGCTTCGACGGAAAAATCGTCGTCGGTTACTGATTTATAGTTTGTTATCGGAATCATATATTTTATGCGAACATTTGCCGGAAGCAGAATCAGTTTGTCCTTTGCCGGCAGGTTCGACACTTTGATGGGGACGGAAACTGCGGCTTCGGTACAGCGCTCAATCTGTATGCGATAGCGTATTTTTGAATGACTGGTAAACACGTCGGACATTGGCGTCAGGGTCAAAATATCTTCAACCGTTTTGTCGAGATTGTCATATTTTTTAAATGGCAAAACGAGGTATTGCAGATTGTTGATTTTTTCTTTTGATCCTGTAACTGTTACACTGTCGGGGAAAAACTGTGTGGGCGCAGATTGCCTGAACTCGTTGCTGAACGAGAGTTTGAAATTTCCCGTAACAGCCACTTTTTTCGACACATACTCCGACATATTAAAATAAACCGTATCGGGTTCGATTGAAATAATATGCACATCTCGGTCGAAATAATCTCTGATATTTTCCTTCAATCCCGAAGTCGGAATTTTCAGTATCGATTGACCTGAAATATTTTCAGGAGTGAGGAGAAATACATTTTCGGGGATAAATTTTTTTTTCAGAACAAAAAAACCCGAAGCCCTGACCTGCACGTGCAAAGTATTGTCGATTGCGTCGGAATAGTTTGCTGCCGAAGAATTTATGCGGGGCGTAACGCGCAGAACGATAACATAATCGCCGGCGAGTTTGTTCATCAGCCAGAATACCAGAGTGAGAACGATAAACAGAAAAAACACAAGATACCTTTTCGCAAATAAACGATTGGATATCTTGTATTTATTCATCACTGTCGGGTTACTTAGTTTGCATTTCGGAAAAATCCTTAAAAACAAGGTCTTTCACAACTCTTACTTTCACATTGGCGTCGATTTCCACCAGAAAATAATCGTCCTTGACGTCCACAATTACGCCGAAAATGCCTCCCTGCGTAACTATTTTGTCGCCTTTTGCAAGGAGTTTTCTCATTTCCTTCAATTTTTTCTGCTTTTTTTGCTGTGGCATTATCAGGAAAAAATACATCACAACAAAAAGCACGAGCATCATAATTATCATGCTCATTCCTCCGCCTCCCGCAGGAGCGGCGTCGGCTTGCAAAAACATTACTGTATTAAATATCATAAATCTATATTTTAAAATAATAAAAAATTTTTCACAAAAGTAGTCGTAATTATCGAATTAACCAAAAAAACGAATATATTTTTTTATAATTTACTTGTTTACAGGCGATAGCAATACAAAATCGGGCGTATTTTTTTGTGCATCAGCCATTCTGTTTCATTGTTTTTTGTGCAAATCTATCAAAATAGGACGCAGATTGTAGCCTTTTTCTTTGAGCAGGCTCACCACGCTTTTAATATCGTTATACTCAAGAATATGCGCCATTCCCACGCCTGCAAACAGGGTTTTGCCGTCTTTTATATAATTGTCGATACGGTTTGCCATGTTTATATTTCTGTTTTTCAGAAATATCGAATCGAAGGCAGGCGTCGAGGATATCATTTTAAATTCTTGTTCCAACTCTTTCAGAATATCAGTGTTTTGGTCGCGATATGCTTCCGAAAGTTTTCTGAAAGTTTTTTTTCCGAAATCGAACAAGGTCATATTTGCCTTTTTAGCATAGTCGTAACATTCAATAATTCCGCGAGCCTGTTCTGCCAGAGAGATTTTATCCATTGCATCAAGTTGTTCATCAATGGTTTCGATGCCAAAAATATTTTTGTTCTGTTCAAGAGCATAAGTATTTAGCACGGCTTCGACGGGTTGTATCGACAAAGGATTTTCGACCATCAGAAATACTTGAATAAAAAACGGTTTCATAAATTTAAACCTGTCGCCCATCAGACGGACAATGGGTATTTGCTGAATTTCGTTGTAAATTTCGTCGCCAAACAGGATATTGAGCGTGCTGTCTTCGTAAGGGATTTGCGAGCGACGCATCACAGTTTGCTGGTCTATTTTGTTCATATCCACTTCCAAAGCAAAATTGTCGCACAGGTCAATTGCCTCAAAAATCTCTTTTGGAAGTCGGTATATCAAAGTATCGTAAAGATGAATAGTTCCGTAGAGAAACGAGGGTTGCGACAGCCCGTTGCCGGAAATTTCCCACAGGAGCGAAAATTTGTCGGAAGTTTTGAAATTCTGACTGTTACCGCAGCACAAACAGCCGGTTACCACTGCCATCAGGGTTGTTGTTTTCAGTATTTTTTCTAATTTTCTCATGATAATCAAATATTTAATATTTCTGTGATAATTAATTGAGGCAATTCCGGCAAGCCGGAACTGCCTCTAATTGAGGTACCAAGCAGATTCGAACTGCTGTACGCGGTTTTGCAGACCGCTGCCTGACCACTCGGCCATAGTACCATTGCGGTGAGGGGGGGATTCGAACCCCCGGTAGAGTTTCCCCTACGTCAGTTTAGCAAACTGGTGGTTTCAGCCACTCACCCACCTCACCGGTGCAAAAACCGTCTTTCAAAACGGCGCACAAAAGTACTGCTAATTTTTCGTTCTAACTAATTTTTTTGAAAAAAAATTATTTTTCGTTCAAAACTTCAAAGATTTTGATGACTGCCGGAGAGGCTGCAAACTTCTCAAGCACAGCGCCAAAAGCCTTAAAATGATCGGTGGCAAAATGTGTATCAACTGCTGCCGGAGATTTCCACTCCTCAACGAACACAAACTTGTTTTTTTCCTTCAAATCGGCGAACAAATTGTAAGTAATGTTGCCTTCTTCGGCTTTACTTTTGGCGAGAACGTCCTGCGCGCCTGCCAAAAAATCGGCAACTTTGTCGGATTTAATTTCGACATAAGCAGTGATAACGACTTTTTTGATTTTTACACTGCATGAATCTTTTGCGCAGCAGGGTTTTTCCTTTTTGCAGCAGGCTGCTTCTTTTGCATCTTTTGAGCAGCACGATTTTTCCTTGTCCTTGTGTCCGCAACAATCGCACGAAACAAGCGAAAACGCCATAACTACGATGGCAATCAGAGATAAATATTTTTTCATCTTTTTTGAATTTTTATAATAACATTAATTAAATTTAAATTTCATTTCATTCAGTATCTGGCATCAACAGCGCCTTCCCGTCCTCTTTTGCTGGTGTAAACTGCCCGCACTTTTGTTCCGCTCTGAAACGATACCAAAACGCCTTCGCCTTTCGCGGTGGGGATTTTGACAAGTTTGCCGTTCTTTTCCATTGTGTAGAACTGCGTGGCTTTAAACGATTTGTCGTCAAGTTCCATTTTCAGGCTTCCGCCGCTTGTTCGGAATTTGATTTTCGGTTGCTGAATGGGTTTACCCTCAGAATCAAATTCTTCGAGTGGGGGAACAGGTACGCCGGTTTCGTACTTGACTTTTGCTGTAACGGCTCCATCTTTTTTATAAAACTGGGATATTCCCTGCTCCTTGCCGTTTTCGTATGGCGTTTCGCTGTACTTTTCACCTGTTTCATAATACATTACAAACATTCCGTTACGTTTTGCGTCTTTGTACTCGATAGTCGAGCGCAGTTTTCCGTCGAGGTAGTATTCCTTGGCTTCTCCATTTACTTTGCCATCAACAAATAACATTTCTTGCACAACAATGCCATTCTTATAAAGATAGCGTTTAAAATTAAGTGTATCGACCTTATCGTCTTTATACTCATAAAAGTAGCCGTTTGTTGGCGGCTTAGGTTTTTTGGGCGCTTCCGCACAGGCGATAATCATCGCCAAAACTGTGATAAACAATAATTTTTTCATAACAAGTTTCATTTATTTTAATTTTTAATTATTATCCGATAAATATCTTTCATAATGGACGTTTACCTGCTTGGCGGTCAAAATGTTCAGTTGAGGATTGATTTGCAGGGTGATATATGCCATTCCTGCAATTTCCTCGATAACAGAAGCATTTCGCAAAGCGGCGTCCAAATCTTTGCCCCAGACAAAGGGTCCGTGCCTGTTTACCAGAACGGCAGGGGTTTTGAAGGGGTCGAGATCTTTCAATGCTTCGACAATGACATGACCGGTGGCTTCTTCGTAGTTTTTTTCCGACTCCAAATCGGTCAATTCTCTGGTACACGGTATTTCGCCGTAGAAGCGGTCGATATGCGTAATCCCCAGAGGTGGAATGCTTTGCCCCGCCTGCGCCCAGCACGACGCATACATTGAATGTGTGTGGGCTATTGCGCCGATTTCGGGAAAACTGTTGTAGATAACTAAATGAGTTAAAGCATCGAACGAGGGTTTTTTCAGCCCGTCGAGAACTTTTCCCTGTAAATTCATAACAACCATATCGCCCGGACGGATGTCCTGTATGTTTGTTTTATGAGGTTTGATAACCATTACCCCCGATTTTCTGTCCACCGCGCTGATATTTCCCCACGATTGCAGGGTTGTCTGGCGCTTTATCAACTCGATTGTTGCATTGTAAACCTGTTCTTTAAAAGCAAGCATCCTGTTATTTTCTTTAAAATTTCAAACGACAAAAGTAATACATTTTTTTTAATTACACATCAAAAAAATTTTTTTTGTTGAAAAAAGAGAAATTTATGTTGTGGACTGCGACGGAATTTTACGGAGAGAAAAAATCGGTGCATTTAACTCCGTTGAAGGCTGCGCCGTTAAAATGGCACAGCCTCTGTGAAGCGCTTTTCTTACATATTATATTATGTGTTTTATACATTATGGACGGACACTATTTATCTCGCATCCCTTAGGAGAAGTTTAGCCATTGTGTTTGCCGGACGGACATTTGCGTCGCCAAACAGGGTGTGCCTTGTATCAATTATACCTCTTCAACAAAATATTTAACCCGAAAATTCCGCTTATCAGGGTAAAACGAAAGGAAAAATACGCAAACGGCTGTTGCAAAACGATAGAAATATAAAATCGTATAAAATAAACGTTTACATTCTGTTTTTAGCCGTTTTTGCGGGGCAGGGACTGCGAAAATCAGCCAACAAAATTTGCATGTTGTATTTTTTTATTACTTTTGCAAAAAATTTAAATGTACAATTATGGCATTATTTGACAAATCTTCAAATCCAACAGTTCGCGACAGTATTTTCAAAAATGCGGTCGGAACAGGTTATTCAACAGAAACGATGACAGTTAAAGGCACTGTGGTTAAAACCTTTATCCTGCTGTTTCTCGCTGTCTTCGCCGCCTCCTACACTTGGTCGCTTCATGTGTCCCAAATGTCGTCGTGGATGATTGGCGGCTTGATTGCCGGCTTTGTGCTTGCAATCGTCATTGTGTTTGCGCCCAAAACAGCGCCCTATCTTGCTCCGGTTTATGCACTTGCCGAAGGCTTGGCGCTTGGCGCAATTTCGTCGCTGTATAATCAGGCGTTTGCCGAACTTTTCCCCGGCATTGTTACAACCGCCGTTGCAATCACCTTACTCACAGCCCTTGTGATGCTTTTCTGCTATCAAACGGGTTTGATACGGGTAACCAACAAATTGCGCGCAACGATAGTCGTAGCGCTTGTGAGCGTGATGATTTTCTACGCGGCAATTATGTTGCTGAGCCTGTTCAAAGTACCCGGACTGGCAATGTTCTACGCCGGCTCAAGTCTCGGCAGCATAGCAATCAGCGTTGTGATTACAATTGTTGCAGCTCTGTGTCTGCTGCTCGATTTCGACTTTATCGAACGCGGCTCGCAGTCGGGAGCGCCAAAATATTTAGAATGGTATGGCGCGTTTTCGCTGATGGTAACCTTGGTATGGCTCTATCTCGAAATATTGAGGCTGCTCTCCAAAATTGCCAACAGGTAAACACAAATCACATTACATTTCAAGTTGCTGCTTGAATTGCAGTAACTTGAAATGTTTTTTTATGATATTTATAATCAATAAAAAATATAAAAGAATATGAAACAGGATATTACTGCCGGCAGTAAAATAAAATCGATAAGAGAAATGAAATCCGTAAGCAGGGAAACACTTGCCGAACGCAGCGGACTTTCGACCGAACAAATTGCACAAATAGAAGAAGGTGATTCGCTTTCGCTGTCGCCGCTGATACAAATTGCCAGAGCGCTGGGCGTCCGTCTGGGAACTTTTCTGGACGATATCGAATCCGACCAGCCCGCCGTTTGTCATAAGGACGAACGCGATAAGGGAGTGCGCTTTATATCGTCAAAAGATACACTCAATCATCTGGACTATTACTCGCTGGCACGTAGCAAATCGGGCAGATACATGGAGCCGTTTTTTATCGAAATCAACAATACCGGCAACGATGATTTTAAATTCTCGTCACACGAAGGCGAAGAATTTCTCTACTGCCTCGAAGGCGCTGTGGAAGTGGTTTATGGCAACAAACAGTATCGCCTCAATGCAGGCGACAGCATTTACTACGATTCCATTATCGACCACTGTATCAAATCGGTTGCCGGCTCTGCCAAAATTCTGGCAGTGGTGTATGCTCCAAATTAATCGACAATAGTAGAATATGCCAAAAATAATGTCCGGTTTACCGGCGCTACTCTTCAAACAATGAATTCATTTGGACAGGTTTTCAGGGTTCAGATTTTCGGAGAATCGCATGGCGGCGGCGCAGGCGTCTGTATCGACGGCTGCCCCGCCGGCATTCCCCTTGTGCTCGACGATTTTAACAACGACCTGCGGCGACGGAAAAGCGGAGCCAAAGGTACTACCCCACGTTTGGAAGGCGATTTGCCGGAAATTGTGAGCGGCGTTTATCGTAACCACACAACCGGCGCCCCGATTACCATCCTTTTTCGTAACGAAAATACACGCTCGGCTGACTATAACCGCCTGATTGCCATGCCGCGACCGGGTCATGCCGATTTTACCGGCAACCGAAAATTCGGAGGATACAACGACCCGCGCGGCGGCGGACATTTTTCGGGGCGCATAACGCTGGGACTGGTTGCCGCCGGTGTGATTGCGAAAAAAATCATCGCTCCGGTACTCATCGACGCGCAACTGATTGAGGTTGGCGGAAGTAAAGATATTCCTACAAAAATTGCCGAAGCAATTGCCGAACACGATTCCGTTGGCGGGCTGATACATTGCCGAATAAACCACGCGCCCGTTGGCTGGGGAAGCCCTTTTTTCAACGGGCTCGAATCGACGCTGGCGCACATTCTTTTTGCCATTCCCGCCGTCAAAGGCGTGGAATTTGGCGCAGGCTTCGCCGCCGCTGCCATGAAAGGCAGCCAGCATAACGATTGCTTTATCGACGCATCGGGCAAAACCCTGACCAACAACGCAGGAGGCATCAATGGAGGTATCTCGAACGGAAACGAAATCAACATCCGCATCGCCGTGAAACCTACATCGAGTATCGGAAAAGAACAAACAAGTTTTAATTTTGAAACACAGACAATGGAAACCCTCTATATTGGTGGACGCCACGACGTTTGTATCGCCCTGCGCGTGCCGGTGGTTGTTGAAGCGGCGGCAGCAATTGCCCTCGCCGACTGTTGCTGTTTAAACACAAATCATGAATAAAAAATTGAACATTGCCATACTTTTTGGCGGAAATTCGTCGGAAAAAATTATCTCGGAATATAGTTCCCACACTATTGCCCGATATTTGCCAACCGACAAGTATTCAGCATATCGGGTCGCCGTCAGCCATAACCTCTGGACGGTGGAACTCGACGGTAATCATATCGACGTCGATAAAAACGATTTCAGTTTTACGCATTCTGGAACAAAAATAGTGTTCGATTGCGCATACATAATTATTCACGGAACGCCGGGCGAAAACGGTCTGTTACAGGCTTATTTCGAGATTTTAAATATCCCGTACACAAGCTGCAATAGTTTTGTTTCGGCTCTCACTTTCGACAAATATGCCTGCAAATGCTACCTTCGCGATTTGGGCGTGAAATTGTCGCAGGACATTCTTCTCCGTCCCAACGAGACGGCGCACGACCTGCCCTATCCGCTGTTTGTCAAGCCCAACGCCGGAGGCAGCAGTTTTGGCGTTAGCAAAGTACACTCCGCCGAAAACCTTCAGCCAGCCATCGACGCCGCCTTTGCCGAAGGCGCCGGAAATGTGCTGCTCGAAACTTTTATTGCGGGCGTCGAATTTTCGCACGGGATTTTTATTACCCACAACCGGACGCTGGAATTTCCTGTTACTCAGATAATCAGCGAAACAGATTTCTTCGACTATACCGCCAAATACGAAGGCAAATCGAAAGAAATTACTCCGGCAAATATTCCCGACCTGCTGGCAAACCGTATCAGGCAGGAAACCCGACGAATAGCCGCATATCTTGGATGCCACGGATTGGTGCGCATCGATTATATTTATTCAAACGATGAACTGTATTTTCTTGAAATTAATACCGTTCCGGGGATGAGCGAAGCCAGCCTCGTGCCACAACAAATTGTGAAGGCGGGCTACAGTGTTGCCCAAATACTCGATTTTCTGGTCGAAGACTCAATTTCTCGAACTAAAACTCAAAAATAATGATAGAAGTAAAGAATTTGAACAAATCGTTTGGCGACAAGCATGTTCTGAGAAATATTTCCACCGTTTTTCACAAGGGACAAACCAATTTGATTATCGGACGCAGCGGTTCGGGTAAAACCGTACTGCTCAAATCCATAGTTGGTTTGCACGAAATTGATTCCGGCGAAATTCATTATGGCGACGTCCGCTTCGATACCTTAAACCTGAAAAGCAAAAAACACCTGCGCCAGAAAATCGGAATGCTCTTCCAAAGTAGCGCACTGTTCGACTTTGCCACAGTTGTTCAGAATGTTATGTTTCCCTTGCAGATGTTCACCAGCATGAGCCGCGAGGAATGTCTCGACCGAGCCAATTTCTGTTTAAAAAGGGTCGATATTGTCAATTCCAACAATTTATCGCCATCGGAAATCAGCGGTGGCATGAAAAAACGTGTAGCAATTGCCCGCGCAATTGCTCTCAACCCCGAATATCTTTTCTGCGACGAACCCAACTCCGGTCTCGACCCGGGAACTTCTATTCTGATTGATAATCTGATAAAAGAAATCACCGAAGAATATCAAATCACCACCATTGTGAACACCCACGACATGAATTCGGTGCTCGAAATTGGCGACAATATTATGTTTATCCACGAAGGCAACAAATGGTGGGAAGGCAATAAAAATGACGTGCTTCATTCTGATAATCCCGAACTTAACGATTTTGTCTTTATCTCGAAAATGGCTCAGATGATGAAATCCTGACAGGTCTGAATTGTGATTTGCGGATGACCGAGGGGACAAGCCATCAACAAAATGAAATGTACTTTTTTATAAATAAGTGCTTTGACTTTACAGACAGACTTTTAACAATTTTTTTAAATATATTTTTAAATTTGTTGATTAAAAATATATTTTCAAAAATGTGTTTAATCCAAAAATATGTATTACCTTTGCAGAAAATTTTGACAGGATTATTCCTTGTAATATTCTGTCAAACAATATTATAATAGAAAAAGAAATGGGTATAAAAAATAATTTACAACTGAAAGAGTTCGTATCATTTGTAAGAAAAGAGTTTTATCACATAATACGCGACCGACGCACCATGCTTATATTGCTGGTAATGCCTGTTATTCAGATTATTCTGTTTGGATTTGCAATATCCACTGAAGTGCAAAACATACGACTTGCGGTTTACGATCCGTCGAATGATATTTCGTCGCGCAAAATTATCGATAAATTTGCGGCAAATGAATACTTTGATTTGCTGTATCGCCTCGAATCTCTTGCCGAAGCCGACCCTTTATTTAAGGAAAACAAAGCCGATTTGCTGCTTGTATTTTCCGCGAAATTCAATGATAATCTGTACAATAGCGGCAAAGCGTCGCTGCAACTCATTGCCGACGGCGCAGACCCAAATACAGCAACAATAATAACGGGTTATGCGAGCAATATTTTGGCGGCTTATCAGCAGGAAATCATTGCAAACGGCGAAATACCGTATCAAATTGTGCCCGAAAGCAAACTGCTCTACAACCCGTCGATGAAAAGTGCATATAATTTTGTGCCCGGAGTTATGGGCTTGATTCTCATGCTTATTTGTGCCATGATGACCTCCATTTCAATTGTGAGAGAAAAAGAACAGGGCACAATGGAACTGCTGCTGGCATCGCCGGTCAAGCCGCTGTTGATTATACTTTCCAAAGCCGTACCATATTTGACGCTTTCGGCGGTAAACCTCACAACCATACTGCTTTTATCGATATATCTGCTTGAAGTTCCCGTTGCGGGAAGTCTTTTCTGGCTTACAACCATATCGCTGGTATTCATACTTGTAGCCCTGTCGCTGGGTTTGTTGATTTCCTCGCTCGTCCGAACGCAAGTGGCAGCGATGCTCGCTTCCGGCATGGTGCTTATGATGCCCGTTGTGGTGCTTTCGGGAATGGTTTTTCCAATCGAAAACATGCCTTTGCCATTACAATGGTTTTCAACACTTTTGCCCGCCCGCTGGTATATTGCGGCTATCCGAAAAGTGATGATCGAAGGACTTGACATTGCTTATGCGGCAAAGGAACTCGGTATTCTCGCTATAATGGCTGTTGTGCTGATTATCATAAGTTTAAAGAAATTTAAATACAGACTCGAATGATATTGAAATATTTAATTGAAAAAGAATTTAAACAATTCAAACGCAATGCGTTTCTCCCAAAGTTAGTGGTGTTTATGCCCTGCCTGATGCTGTTGATTTTGCCTTGGGCGGCGGACTTGGAAACAAAAAACGTAAACATTTCGGTAGTCGATAACGACCACAGCGTTTTTTCGTCCCGACTTGTGAATAAAGCCCTGTCGTCGGGATATTTTAATCTGGTCGATGTTTCGTCAAGTTACAGTCAATCAATGGAAAGCATAGAGCATGGCGACGCCGATATAATTCTGGAAATCCCGCGCGGATTTGAGTACAATTTTGTGAAAGAAAAAATGTCGAAACTGATGATTTCGGTAAATACGGTAAACGGAACAAAAGGAATGATTGGCAGTTCGTATCTGTCGATGTCCGTAAAATCCTTTATGGAAGAACTTTATGCGGAAATGGGCATATCTGTTACAAATTTGCCCACCACAGAAATTCCTGTAATACAAGTGGAAACACGCAGCCGTTTTAATTCGGGCATGGCGTATAAACCGTTTATGATTCCCGCCCTGATGGTGATGCTGATTACCCTGATAGCCGGATTTTTACCGGCGCTTAACATTGTGAGTGAAAAGGAGATAGGAACAATAGAACAAATAAATGTAACACCGGTAAAAAAACTGACCTTTATCCTGTCGAAACTTATTCCTTACTGGATTATCGGGTTTGTGGTGCTAAGCCTGTGTTTTTCGATAGCGTTTTTGGTCTATGGTCTTGTGCCTCACGGCAGTCTGTGGACGCTCTATGTTGCGTCGTTTGTATATGTTCTGGCAATTTCGGGTTTCGGGCTTGTTATCTCAAACTATTCGACGGCAATGCAACAGGCAATGTTTGTGATGTTTTTCTTTTTGATTATCTTTATGTTGATGAGCGGATTGTTTACACCGGTACGAAGTATGCCCGACTGGGCGCAAAAAATCACAATATTCAACCCGTTGAAATATTTTATCGAAATAATGCGAAGCGTTTATCTCAAAGGCAGTAAACTTTCCGAACTGTCGATACAGATTGGAGCGCTTTGCTGTTTTGCTTTTATTTCAAATATTTGGGCAATTTTGAGTTATAAAAAAAGCAGATAAATTATAGATTATGTTACAGATTGACAATAAAATAGTGAGCGCCGATATTCTGACAGAATATTTTTCGTGCGATATTTACAAATGTTTTGGAGCGTGCTGCGTTCACGGCGACAGTGGCGCACCCCTCGAAGAAGAAGAAAAGAACTTGATTGAAAAGCATTTCGACAAACTGAAACCCTATCTTTCGCCCGAAGGTCTGGCTGTAATCGAAAAACAGGGAATGTCGGTGTTTGACTTTGATAACGAACTTGTTACGCCCTTGATTGGTGACAGTGAAGAATGTGTATATTCCTGTTTTTCGGGCATTACATGTATATGCGCAATTGAAAAAGCATACCGAAACGGCGATATTCCGTTCAACAAACCGGCGTCCTGCCACTTGTATCCAATAAGAATCAAGATATTCGGCGAATTAGTTGCCCTGAATTACGACCGGTGGCACATTTGCAGTTCGGCAATCGAAAAAGGAAAAAAAAATAAAACACCGGTTTTTATGTTTCTGAAAGAGCCGCTGATACGCAAATTTGGCAAAGAATTTTACGAAACTTTGGAAGAAATCTGGCAAAGTGAATTTAATGCTGATAAATAAGGTTTATGTTGTTTATAAAGATTTTAGTGATTTAAATATCAATCAATCAAAAGAATATCAATTTTATATACAAAACAGTACAAAAGATGAAAGATTTTGCAGCCATAGATTTTGAAACGGCAAATTGGTGTCGGTCAAGTATTTGCAGCATTGGGATAGTAATTGTTCGCAAAGGCAAATTTGTTGAAAAAATATACAGCCTTGTGCGTCCCGAACCGGAATGGTACTCCTTCTGGAACACGCAGATACACGGTTTGAGCCTTGAAGATACCGCCAACGCAAAAATTTTTCCCGAAGTGTGGACAAAGATTGCGCCGCTCATCGCCGGTTTGCCGCTTGTGGCGCACAACAGCCCTTTCGACGAAGGCTGTTTGCGGGCAACATTCAGCGTTTATGGCATGGATTATCCTGATTATCAGTTTTACTGCACCTGCAACGCCTCGCGAAAAATGTTCGGAAAAATTTTGCCGAATCATAAACTCCATACCGTTGCCGAATATTGCGGCTACGATTTGCGCAACCATCATCACGCTCTGGCAGATGCTGAGGCTTGCGCGTGGATTGCACTGCAAGTATTTGGTATAGACGATGTTATAAACTGAATATCGCCGGTAAAATTCTTACAATCAGTCTCGAACAATTTCAACACTATATTTTTTACTGTTAAACCAGTTTCCAATTTTGGCGGTTTTCAACGAAAATCCGAGTGTACAAACGCCCGATAAATCCTCAGGAACAGAAATTTGTATCTCTTTTGTGATTTTTCCGCCGGCAGGAACGGTAAAAGAAACGTTTCCAATAATAAATTCCCTGATACCCACAGTTTTACTTCCCCATACTATTGTCAGCGGAAGTTCGGTGGGCGAAATGGATATATCATATTTATAGGGGTTTACAAAATTCAGATTCAACATACAAATTTCGCCGTCACGAAACGATGACGGCGCTGAAACCGGTTCAATTTTTACCTTACTCACGGGATAGAAATTGTCGATTACCGTCCACGAAAATTGACGTCCATTTGCCAGATTTACAGTATTGTCGGCGTTTTCGGGAGAAGTTTCCACAATAACGCTTCGTCCAGCAAAGTGCGTGTCATAGTCAAGAAATTGCCATTGGCTTGCTCTGTTGCCTATATTTGTTTGCGAAAATGCTTCGTTGCCGGTGTAATAAATATATTTTGAGGCAATTGCATATCCGCCTCTAAAAATCACAGGCTTGCCTTTGCTTATGTCGGCAATTTGAGTGTAACTTTTAGCGTTGTCGAATATTTCAAATTTGATTTTCAGAGGATTCCATACCATTTCCACACGCAGAAGCGCAAACAGCGCAATGGTGATTATCGCCGTATTTCTCACATATTTATACAGTTTTAAATTTTGCCGCGAATAATTGAATAGTATTGCAATCAAACCAAATGCGGCTGGAATTATCCACTGTGGCTGCACGTGTCCTCGCAGCGCCGATAAGAGAAAAAAGGCTATAAATCCGGCAGTTATAGCATACATTGCCCGATGTGCCGCGCAGGAAGTATTCGCCGTTTTGGATTCGGAAACATTTAAATGGCAGTGAAATATGGGAGAAACAGTTTTTTTCCAGCCCCACAAGTAAAGTGGAAAAAACAAAGGATTGAAAACGGCTATGATGTTGAGAATGTATTCGCTGAAATAACTAAATTTGAACTGAGAATTGCGTTCAACAAGGTGGTAAAGAACTGAAACCCAGTCGTGTTGATATTGCCATGCAAGGTGCGGAACAGTAAGCGCCAATGCAACAGCGCCGGCGAGGTATGTTTTCAGTTTGCCAAACAGGTGGTAATTTGCTGCAAATGCGAATATTACCACAAGCGCCGCCTGATATTTGCTGTAAACAAGCGCCGCCATACATACGCCAAGCAGCAGAGTTTCCTTCCAGCCTGTTTGCAGTGTCGAATGTTTGCCGTTTTTTGCAGCAAATTGCTTGAAACACAGGAGAAACAGAGCGGTAAACATCATCAGCGGAGCATCGGGGACGGCAATAAATCCGTAGAGCATCATCAGTGGTATTGCCATAGAAATCAGGAAGAAAAGCCAAACGTCGCGCAGGGATGCTTTTGGCGGTCGCACCAGCATCCAGAGGATATAAATGTATAGAGGCTGCAATATTGACGTGAAAAATCGCACGCCCAACGAGCCGCCAATAAAATTGCCCAAACGTATTAATAATGCGGTCATTGGCGGATGGTCGAAGTATCCCCAGTCGAGGTTTTGCGCAAAAATCCAGTAATAGGCTTCGTCGTTGGCAAGTTCGGTAAATGCCGTTTGTACAAGGTTTAGCAGCCACCACGCCGCAAGCAAACAACAGAGCAGAGATTCAGGGTTTGCGGCAATAGCCCTGTGTTTCATTTTATTATTAAAATATTGTATCATAAATTTGATATAAAACGAGGGCAAAATTACAGATTTTTCTGAAATTCCAAAAAATAAAACGTCAATCACCTGAAATGCAGAAGATAAAATCGTCAATTTTGCGCTATAATTTTATGCCGAATGACAATAGTCATAAAATATCGCTCAATCAATGTCGTTTTTTTGCGGCTACGTGGCAAAATTCTGTTTTATCCGAAAAAATTCACTCCGAAAAATTTATAGTCTGATTTCAAATGCTTTTTTCGCGTCGCCGTCGAAACCAATTGATTCATAAAACTTATGAGCTTCCATTCTGCTGTTGCCGCTTTGCAGTACAACTTTGTAACAATTGTTTGCTTTGGCATGATTTACTGCGTTTTCTATTATTTTTTTGCCAATTCCTTTCCTTCGGTAATTTTTGTCGGTAACCACATTTTCGATATATCCTATTGATTTTCCGCCGTATGTCAGATTTGGAATAATACAGATATAGCAGGCGGCTACGATTTTGTCCTTATCTCTTGCTACAAAGTATTTTACACTCTGTTTTTCTATTTCGTTCCAAACGTTTTTTACCGTAAATTCGTCCGGTAAAATATTGTCGGGATTTAACTGTTTATACAAGTCCAGCAATAATAGTATCTCATTTTCAAGCATCATGCCGTATTCAATCATCTTATTTTCCATAAATATTTCGCATTTTTATTGTGCAAAAGTAGTAATAAAAATTCATATCGCCTTACGTTGGTTTAAACGGTTGATTTTTTTTGCATCATCTCTTCAAAATCTTCACACATTTTGTCGATTAATTTTCATTTTAAAAACTTTTAGTACTTTTGCGCCCTGAAATTTATATTAATTTATATTATGTCTGACGAAAAGATTATTTTTTCGATGGTTGGAGTGAACAAGATTTATCCTCCACAAAAACAAGTATTAAAAGATATTTATCTCTCGTTTTTCTATGGCGCAAAAATCGGAATTATCGGATTGAACGGCTCAGGGAAATCGAGTTTGTTAAAAATCATTGCGGGATTCGATAAAAGCATTCAGGGTGAGGTAGTTTTCTCGCCCGGATACACTGTTGGCTATCTCGAACAGGAGCCTCAACTCGACGATTCCAAAACGGTGAAGGCAATTGTGCAGGAAGGAGTTCAGGAACTTGTTGATATGCTTGCCGAATACGAAAGCGTTAATGCCGCCTTTGCCGACCCCGAAATTCTCGAAAAAGAAGGTGAAATAGACAAACTCATCGAGCGACAGGGCGAACTGACCGAAAAAATCGAAGCTCACGGCGGATGGGAACTCGACAGCAAACTCGAACGTGCCATGGACGCCCTCCGCTGTCCGCCCGAAGACCAGTTGGTCAAGCACTTGTCGGGTGGCGAACGTCGTCGGGTGGCTTTGTGCCGTTTGCTGCTGCGCGAACCCGATGTGCTGCTGCTCGACGAGCCGACCAACCATTTGGACGCCGAATCGATTGAATGGCTCGAAACTCATCTGCAACAGTATAAAGGAACGGTGATTGCCGTAACTCACGACCGCTATTTCCTTGATAATGTTGCCGGATGGATTCTCGAACTCGACCGCGGCGAAGGCATCCCGTGGAAAGGAAATTATTCGTCGTGGCTTGAGCAGAAGGCAAAACGTCTTGCCACAGAAGAAAAACAGGAGAGCAAACGTCGCAAAACTCTTGAACATGAACTTGAATGGGTGCGAATGTCGCCCAAAGCACGACAGGCAAAATCGAAGGCGCGCCTTTCGGCATACGAAAAAATGGCAAACGAAGACAGCCGTCAAAAGGAAGAAAAACTCGAAATATTTATCCCCAACGGTCCGCGCCTTGGCAATGTGGTGATTGAAGCAACGAATTTGAAAAAATCGTACGGCGACAAAATTCTGTTTGAAAATCTCAATTTCAAACTTCCGCCCGCCGGCATTGTGGGCATCATCGGACCCAACGGCGCGGGCAAAACCACTCTGTTTCGCCTGATTATGGGCATGGAAACGCCCGATGAAGGTTCTTTTACCGTTGGCGAAACGGTGAAGGTCGCCTACATCGACCAGCAGCATAAATCTATCGACTCCGAAAAAACGGTTTATCAGATTATTTCCGACAACAGCGAGTTTGTCCGCCTTGGCAATCGCGAAATGAATGCCCGCGCATACGTTTCACGCTTCAATTTCAGCGGCGCTGATCAGGAGAAAAAAGCTGGCGTGCTGTCGGGTGGTGAACGTAACCGGCTGCATCTTGCTCTCACTCTGAAAGATGAAGGCAATGTGCTGCTGCTCGACGAACCGACAAATGATATCGATGTAAATACTCTGCGGGCTCTGGAAGAAGGTCTGGAAAACTTTGCGGGCTGCGCGGTGGTTATCTCGCACGACCGCTGGTTTCTCGACCGTATCGCCACACATATTCTTGCTTTCGAGGGCGATTCTTACGTCCATTTCTTTGAAGGCGGATACAGCGACTATGAGGAAAACAAAAAACGGAGACTCGGCGACACCGCTCCGCACCGTATAAAATATAAAAAACTTGTTGAATGATAAACGATTGGAAAGATCGTCTCAATGTGGTATTTTCTACCAATCCCGATTATGAATACGAGTATCATTCGGAGGAAACGGAGGAAACGCTCGAGCCGGCAAAGCAGCGTCTCACTGTCCGTCTCGACAAAAAACAGCGTGGCGGAAAAAAGGTTACGCTCGTTGGCGGCTTCGTTGGCTCGGTCGATGATTTGAAAAATCTTGGTAAGGATTTAAAAACAAAATGCGGCACAGGAGGCAATGTCAAAGATGGCGAAATTCTGATACAGGGCGATTTTAGAAATAAAGTGCTGGAATATCTGTCGAAAGAAGGCTACAAGGTGAAAATCAGCGGATAGATTGCAAAATTGTCTGAACTGTGATTTTAGGATGATTTATTTGATTTTTGCCTTTGCGGAATTTCCGCAAGTCCCAAATCGACCGAATTTGGGCTCAATATTTTTTTTCAATCATAAAATATTACTACTTTTGCAGGAAAAAAATATAATAGAATTTATGGATAATACGGTAATAACCATTGGACGACAGTTTGGAAGCGGGGGCAGCGATGTTGGAAAATTGCTGGCAGGGGAACTAAAAATCGCTTATTACGATAAGGAATTGCTGCAGGTTGCGGCGGCCGAAAGCGGCTTGAATCAGCAAATATTTGAAAAAGCCGACGAAAAAGAACCCGCAAGGCTGGCATTTGCTTTTCACTCGACGGGATGCTGCGGGCTGCACGAAGATTTTCTTTCCAACGAAAGGCTTTTTATGATGCAGTGCGACGCTATTAGGCTTATTGCCGAACGCGAATCCTGCGTCATTATTGGTCGCTGCTCCGACTATGTCCTGCGCGATTTTCCCCGACATCTGAGCGTTTTTATTCACGATACTCCCGAAAATCGCGTTGATAGAATTACTAAAAAACTGAATATTGGCGCTCAGGCGGCACGCGATATGATGGACAGAATTGACAGGGTGCGTGCGTCGTACTATAATTATTTTACCGATAAATGCTGGGGCAAAGCCGAATCGTACAATCTCTCAATTGATGTTTCCATTCTGGGAACGGAGGCAACGGCTGTATTTTTAAAAGATTTGATTGCTCGAACATTTTAGATTTGGGATTTTAGATTTTAGATTTTAGATTTACGAAAAATATGTAAAAAACTCTGTGAAACTCTGTGTATCCTCTGTGAAACTCTGTGTTATGAAAATTATACGGAGAGCCACAGAGAAGCACGAGGTAAAAATTCAGGTACTTAAAAAAAAGAATATCAATATAAAAACACAAAATTATGCAACTTAATGCAGAAACAATTGCCGCTCATCTGAACGGCACAATCGAGGGCGACGCATCGACGGTAGTGTCGGCTCCTGCCCGCATCGAACAGGGAAAAACGGGAACAGTCTGTTTCCTTGCCAATCCCAAATACGAAAAATATCTCTATACCACGCAGGCGTCCATTGTGTTGCTCAACCGTGACTATAATCTGCAAAGCCCAATTACGCCCACAATTATCCGCGTCGATAATGCCTACGAAGGCATTGCCTCCGTGCTGGCGTTGTTCGAGTCGGCAAAATTGGCGGAGAAAAAGGGGCGTGAAATGCCGTCGTTCTTCTCGTGGCGGGCAAAAAAAGGTAAAAACTGTTATATTGGCGTCTTTGCCGTTGTGTCGAAAAAGGCGCGGCTGGGCAACAATGTCAAAATATATCCGCATGTGTATATTGGCGATAATGTTAAAATTGGCGACAATACAATTATCTATTCGGGCGTCAAGATATATCACGACTGCGTTGTGGGGAACAATTGCATTATCCACTCCAACAGCGTTATCGGCGCCGACGGCTTTGGTTTTGCTCCGCAGGCAAACGGCGAATACAAAAAAATTCCGCAAACAGGCAACGTTGTAATCGACGATAATGTTGAAATCGGAGCATGTACCACAATCGACCGCGCCACTATGGGCTCGACGGTGGTCGGGAGCGGCGTTAAACTCGACAATCTCATACAGATAGCCCATAATGTGGAAATCGGCAAAAACACGGTAATCGCGGCGCAGACCGGCATCGCAGGCTCGGCAAAAATTGGCGAAAGCTGCGTCTTTGCAGGGCAGGCGGGCATAATTGGGCATCTGACCGTTGGCAACAGGGTAACTATTGCCTCCAAAAGCGGGCTGTCGAACAATGTTGCCGACGATAAGGCTATGCTCGGATTTCCGGCAATGGAAGCCGGAAAATATAAACGCTCGTTTGCCGTATATCGCAATTTGCCCGAACTCAGCAACGAGGTTTACAGGATGAAAAAAATTGTCGAACAACTCACTGCCAGCAAAGATACGGAATGAAATCCAACAAAATAATTATTGCCATCGACGGGCATTCATCAACGGGAAAAAGCACCGTTGCCCGCGCCATTGCGCACAAACTGAACTATATTTATGTCGATACGGGAGCGATGTACCGCGCCGTTACTCTCTACTGTATCCAACACAGCCTGAGCGACGCCCGCCAAATTGCTGCCCTGCTGACGGAGAAAAATATCAGTATAGAATTTCGACGCAACGGCAGCACGCTCGACACGTATCTGAACGGCGTAAACGTCGAACGCGAAATACGCTCTGTGGAAGTTGCCAGCAAGGTCAGCGCAATTAGCGCAATACCCGAAGTCCGTGATTTTTTGGTGAAACAGCAGCAGTTTATTGGCAGGCAAAAAGGCGTGGTGATGGACGGACGCGATATTGGCACAGTGGTTTTTCCCAATGCCGAACTGAAAATATTTATGACCGCCGCCGTCGAAGTGCGGGCAATGCGACGTTTCCGCGAACTGCAAGCCAAAGGCGAAGTGGTCAGTTTCGACGAAATCAGGAAAAATATTGAGGAGAGAGATTATATGGACTCGCACCGCATAGTGAGCCCGCTGAAAAAAGCCGCCGACGCTCTTGTTTTGGACAATGGAAACATGACGCCCGACGAACAGCTGCAATGGTTATACAGTAAAGTTAAGGAAATTGAAAAGAAATATCAAGGTTGAAATCGACAAGTTTTCGGGCTTCTGCTACGGAGTTATCCGCGCAATAGAAACCGCCGAAAAAGAACTCGAAAAGGACGGCGTTCTGTATTCGCTGGGCGATATTGTTCACAACAATGTTGAGGTTGAACGGTTGAAGGAAAAGGGATTGACAACAATTTCGCACGAAGGAATTGCATCCATCGTCCCCCGAAAAATGCTGATACGCGCTCACGGCGAGCCGCCGCAAACCTATCAAACGGCGCGTCGGGCGGGCGTCGAAATTGTGGACTGTACCTGCCCCGTTGTGCTGAAATTGCAGGAACGCATCAAACGAGCCTGCGAAGAAGCCCGAAACAACAACGGCACAATAGTGATTTTTGGAAAAAAGGGACATGCGGAAGTGAACGGTCTGGTGGGGCAAACCGATGGTAATGCCATAGTTATCGAAACGCCGGACGAAATTGACCGTATTGATTTTTTACGCCCCGTTTTTCTCTTTTCGCAAACAACCAAAAGCACCGAAGGGTTCGACAGTCTCTGTAAAATGATAGAAGACAGAATAATGGCTGCCACCGGCGACTTGTCGGGATTTAAGGCATACAACACTATTTGCCGCCAAGTGTCGGGACGAAAACCGCTGCTCGAAGATTTTGCAAAAAAACACGATATTGTGGTGTTTGTCAGTGGTAAACAAAGTTCCAACGGGAAAGTGCTTTACAACAGTTGCCGCAACTCAAACGCCAAATCCTATTTCGTAGAAAACGTTGCCGACCTCGACCCCGAATGGTTTAGAGATTGTAATTCGGTAGGCGTTTGCGGGGCAACATCCACCCCCAAATGGTTGATGGACAAAATTGCAAAAGCAATTTGCGATTTTTAACGGATTTTACTTTTATAAAGCACAAATAATAAGATATATAGCCACATATTTTTCATCAATCTGTTGCTACGTACTTGTGTAATATTTTGTTTTTCAATGAAATGCATTCATGCATCTTTTTTAACAAAATATCGGCGCAAAGGTAACTAAAAATTTTCACATAAAATTGCAGTTTTGTTAAATATTGATAATCATCTGTTTGTAAATTAATTCTGTTGCTACAAAAACGAACTTTTTTGAATTATTTTACTGATATACAGAACTATAGCAAAGTAAAATCCGTTTACACCTGCAATTGTTGCGAATGCGAGACCTAAAATAGTGCCTGCAATCGGCTTGAAACTTAAAAATGTTCTTTTTGCCATAATTTTTCTTTTTTATTTATTTATATAAAAATTAACGCGACAAAAGTACAGCATCCGTTTTTTCTGTGCAAGTCCCAAAATATACAATTTCTTGCATCTATGTATTTTACTTAATATCACATAGATAAGTACATACTATTGTTTTATAAATGCGTACTATTGTTGAATCCTCCATTTTTTTGCTACTGAAAATTACGGATTCTGACCTCATTTTTTCTCTGTTTTTGACAATTTTCCTTCATTTTTATCTGTTATTTCTCTGTTTTCTGACGGTTTTTCGGTTTTTTTTGATTATTGATTTTCAAACACCGCCGTCATAATCAAACCGTTACATCTCATATCATAGATGTAATGACAATACAAAGGTAATAATTTTTTTTGAAAAAAATTTTTTTGAATTTTTTTGGCTAAATCTTTTTTTGAGGTGCGATGAAAAAATTTTATAGAAAAAAATGCTTGCGGCGGATAGGCTGGGACGGAAAGTCCCGCAGGGACTGCACATTATTAACCGGTGGCTTTAGCCTCCGGCAGCGACCTTGCCACGGCTG
>JAITIA010000210.1 GCA_031279695.1 Prevotellaceae bacterium
ATAGATTGATTATTTTTCGACAATAAATCGGCAAGATAAAAATCGCCGTCAATGATGCCATTTTGTTTTGCAATTTTCCAATCCACTGCAATTGTTGGCTTTACAGCATCGAGCCATTTGTTATAAATGATAATAAAATTATTTTTATCGATTTTTATTTTGGATATTTCCAATTTTCCGGCAATAAAATTATCGCGAATAAATTGCCGCAATTCATTTTCGTCTTTTTCAAAATTAAATAAATAAGTTTCCGGCGACGTTTCGTTTTCAATTATGCTTTTTATTTTTTCGTAAACCTGCTGAAACTCTTTTGTATAATGATTCGACGGCGTAACATTCCAGTTAAAATCGTTTTGATAAAAAATATCCTGAATTTCGGAATACGGCACAAATGCAATTTTTTCATTGTCGAAACAGCCAAGAAATGCAGGCGGAAGGATTTCGTTGAAAGTCCGCGCTTTACCAATTGTCAGAACAAGTTGCGCAAGCATTACCAAAATGTCTGTTGGATATTGTTTTGCCTCAGCCCAAAGCAGATATTCGTCATTGATTTCAATGGCGTTTGCGAGGCGTTTCAACTTTACGGCAAAGTCAATTTTACCCAAAATTTTTGTGCAGTCGAACTCTGCAAAAAAATCAGCCGCAATTGTATTCTTTATTTCTTCTTCGAGCATGTTAATTAAATTTAATAATAACAATAAAATAATAACTCCTAATAATTTATTTTTAAAACAAAGCCGACGTCCATTAAAACTTTGTTCCCAAATCGACCGCAAAGATACGCAATATTTTTTGTTTACAACAATTGTTTTTGTAAAAATCTGTTTATAATACATATACGTAAGGATAAATTTGACGTAGAACAAAAGAATTATTACATTTTAACGAATAACAGGCTCGTTGTTCTCCGATACGAAAATGCTCGACAACGAGGGGTGAAATATGAATAAATTCGGAATCATTCTCCTGTTTTTTATGATAATTTCAGCCTGTTTTTTCATGCAGTTAATGGTGAAATATATTTGATAATAACCTAAATACCAGAGATAAACAACTTTTATTGCTACATATTGATTTGCACAGTCAAAATATTTATTCTAATTTTGCCGCCGGTTTTTAAGTTAAATTTAATCTGGATATTGACAGATTTTGGTCTTAAGCGAGAAATTTGTGTATTCCAAAATAAAAATGACAGATAGAAAATAGAAATGATAGAAACAGTTAAAAATAAATATGATAAATCTGAGGCAGGTATCAATTTGTGCCCAAAATCAGGACTCGAATTAAAAATAACGCAGATGATTGAGTATCAACATAAATTATTAACCCAAAGCAACAAATCCTTCTTTGGAGGACGAGTGGCTTTTAAAAACATAGAATTATAAAATTGTTTTTTCTGACAGTTGTCGCGGTTTATCTTGCCGCCAACATTTACATCTTTATGAGGGGCTTGCATGCTCTGCCGTCCGGTTTTGCGCGACTGATTTTTGCGCTTGTATTTGCACTTTGCTTCGTTGCATTCTTCGGAGGAATGATTTTCGAAGACAAAATGCCCGCTACGCTTGCCTCTGTGCTGCAACATATTGGCGGCACATGGCTTATTTCGCTAATTTATTTGTTTGCAGCGGTGCTGTTTATCGATATTATCAGAATTGCTGATCATTTTTTACATTTTTTGCCCGATTTTTTCTCCACTCAACAGGCAAAAATCTGTGTATTTGGCGCAGTGGCGGCGGCGGTAACGGCTGTTCTTGTTGTTGGTGTAGTTAATTTTAATCATCCTTTGGTTCAGCACTTTAGCATTGATACAAAAAAATCGACAGATAATATTCAACGTATTGTTGTTGCATCCGATTTACATCTCGGTTACACTATTGGCAACAGTAAACTCAATGATTTTGTGGAACTTATAAACAAACAAAATCCCGACCTTGTTCTGCTTTGTGGCGATGTGTTCGATCGCAGTCTTCGTCCGGTTGAAAGCCTGAATATGACGGCTAATATGCGGAAAATCAAGGCAAAATATGGCGTTTATGCTATTCTTGGTAACCACGAGCATTATGGCGACCCTGTCCGCGTGGCTTCCATCCTTGCCGACGCCGGAATTATCCTTCTTCGCGACAGTGTGGTTTCTCCCGTTCCAAATATCTATCTTGTTGGCAGAGACGATTTTTCCAACAAGTACCGTCGGACACTGGCGGAACTTATGACCGGTCTCGACAGTAACAAATTTATTGTCCTGCTCGACCATCAACCACACAATCTCGACGAGGCTTGCGCGGCAGGCGTCGATATTCAGTTTTCGGGACATACGCACGACGGGCAAGTTTTTCCCATAAACTTGATTACGAGGCTAATATACGAAAAATCGTATGGATATTACCGCAAAGGCGATACTCATTATTACATCACTTCAGGGCTGGGACTTTGGGGTGCGCATCTGAGAATCGGTACGAATTCCGAATTAGTGGTTTTGACAGTCGAAAATAAAAAATAAAACTTTGATGAATGTTTTTTATCGGTTAAAATAGTTTTGTGATTGATTATAAGATTGATATACCTTATAAAAATCCGTTACAAAAATCATTTCAGATAACATAGAATATTGTTAATTTCACTATCGTATCGCCTTCAGCATGTGATGTTTGCTGCCTGCTCCCGACAAACGCCGGACATTGAAACCGGCGGCTCTCAGCGCTTTTTTTACGCTTCCTTTCGATGAATATGTTAGCAATATTCCATTGTCGGATAAAAATTGGCGCAATTTGCGGAAAATATTTTCTGTCCATATTTCAGGCTGTGCCACAGGCGAAAAGGCGTCGAAATAGATAACGTCAAACTGTCGAGTTGTCGAAAAATTTTCTATGCCAACCATTCGTTTTATAAAAGTAAACGGAGGCATTTCCAGCGGCTGGTCGAAAGCGGCAACATGCAGATTAAGAAATAATTGCCGGTCGCATTTCATCATTTCGCAATAATTGAGCGACTGATAAATTTCTTCCGAAACAGGGTGAGGCTCAAGTGTTTCGTAATATACGGTAATATTTCGTTTGTGCGATTCAAGCATAGTAAGCAGGGCGTTTAAACCTGCGCCGAAACCCGTTTCAAGAATATTCAAACAACCTTTATCGGCAAATGTTTCAAACGCCTGACGCAGATAAACATGCTCCGCTTCCATAATTGCCCCGTCATGAGAATGATACGTTTCTCCCGCCTCGAAACTGAACAGGGTGTGCGAGCCGTCGGACGTTCTTTGTAAAATGTCGGTCATTTGCTTTTTTTATTTTTAAAATATGATTAAAATAAGTGCATACTATTGTTTATATAAATGCGTACTACATTTTTTTTGCTACTGAAAATTACGGATTATGACGTTATTTTTTCTTTTTTTGACAGTTTTCCTTCCCTGATAAGTTTTAGTATATATGATTTTGAAATATTATAATGCTTGGCGATACTGCTTACTTTTTGTTCCTGATTTAAACAATTTTGAATTCCTTCCAATACTGAAGGGGTTACTTTTTTTTGCTTTTTTGTTTTTTTTCGATTGCGGGTTATCCCAATAGCAGGACTGAACAGCAATGAATGAATATTGACATAAGTTCTTAACTGTGCTTTTGTATCCACATGAAATCTTTTGCGTAACCGTTTCAATATCATATTTACTCCGGAAGGTGTTATTCCCAGCTTGGCAGCAATAACAGTATGTGTTATTCCCTGCATAATCCAAAACATGACATTTTTTTCACTCTTTGTCAAGCCTTCTTTCTGTCCGGTTGTCCATTTTTCGGTTTTAAAGACATATTCGTCAAAGGTATTGTCGTTCCAGTAACGCCTGAGATTGCCCGATTTTTCGGATTCAGAAAGCGACAGAGAGCAAATACCTCCTTGAATTTCTCCATTGTTGAATATTGGCGTCAACTTGTGGTGAACATTCATATACTCAGTAGTTTTCTTCTTTTCCAAATATATTGCAAATCGGATGGTGAAAGCAAAATAGAGTACTTCCCTATTCTGACTGTCCGCAGTATCAGGCTTTTGCTGAATTTTTTCAAATATTTTCATCAATAATGGACGATCTTTAGGATGTACTGTTTTTTCGTAAAAACCGTATCCCATTTGTATGATTTCGTCTCTGGTGTATTCGCCGAAGAAGAAATCATGATTGGAAAGATAAATAAATCTTTGTTTATGAAGATCAATAATATACATTGATTCCATACATGCAGAAAAAAAAGAGTCCATATCAACCACAATTTTTTCATCGTCTGTTAACAACATCTCTTCGCAGGTCAGCGAGATAATGGTGTTTGTCTGTTTGTTATTCATAATATATCTCTTTTATATTTAATATCAACATTCATGCAGAGAGTTTTTTAATGACTGTCGTTTATTTTATTAATTGACAGTTGCGACTGCAAGCCGTTCAACCTGTCCCTTTCGACAGCATCTTTCACAACGCCTAATTTTTTTCCGGTACGCACAAAAGCATCGATACATTTGTCTATCTGCATTTTATTGTGTGCCGCCGATAGTTGCACGCGGATACGCGCCTGACCCTGAGCAACAACGGGGAAATAAAATCCGGTAACATAAATTCCTTCGTCAAACATTTGTGCGGCAAAATCCTGCGACAGTTTTGCGTCGTAGAGCATAACAACGCAAATTGCCGATTGTGTGGGTTTTACGTCGAAGCCTGCGGCAATCATTTTTTTGCGAAAATATTCGACATTTTTTGTCAGTCGCGTATGGAGTTCGTCGCTTTCGGCAAGTATTTCAAATACTTCCAGACTTGCGCCCACCACTGCCGGCGGAATGGAGTTGGAAAACAGATACGGTCGAGAGCGTTGGCGCAGCCAGTCGATAATTTCACGGCGTCCGGCAATAAATCCGCCAATTCCGCCGCCAAATGCTTTGCCGAAAGTGCCTGTGTATATGTCTATTTTGCCATAGACGTCAAAAAATTCGCTTACGCCGCGTCCGGTTTTTCCGACTACTCCTGCCGAATGGCATTCATCGACCATCACCAGCGCGTCATATTTTTCGGCGAGCTGGCAAATTTTGTCCATCGGAGCAAGGTTCCCGTCCATCGAAAATACGCCGTCGGTAACAATAATTCTAAATCTATATGCCTGTGTTTCTTTGAGTTTGGTCTCAAGATCGTTCATGTCGGCATTGGCGTATCGGTAGCGTTGCGCCCTGCAAAGACGTATGCCATCGATGATTGATGCGTGATTCAGAACGTCGGAAATAATGGCGTCGTTTTCCGAAAACAAAGGCTCGAACACGCCTCCGTTGGCATCGAAACATGCGGCGTAAAGAATTGCGTCATCGGTTTTAAACCATTTACTGACAGCCGTTTCGAGCGATTTATGTAAATCCTGTGTTCCGCAGATAAACCGCACCGACGACATTCCGAAACCATGCGTATCCATCGCTCTTTTTGCGGCGGAAATAACTCTGTTGCTGTTCGATAAGCCGAGATAATTGTTTGCGCAGAAATTCAGCGCCGTTTTGCCTTCGACCTCAATTTCAACAGATTGCGGCGACGTGATAATTCGTTCTGTTTTATACAGTCCCGCTTTTTTAATCGATTGCAGTTCAGCGGTTAAATGGTCTTTTATTTTTCCGTACATAAAATTTTATTTATTTTTTCGGATATTGTGGAAATTTATCGGGTACGGGGTTCGGATTTGCTTTCAACTCCTCTAAAATCAGTTCAATAGCCTTGTTTAACTGTTGATCGTCGCCTTCGTATTCCCGTGCGGGGTCGTTGTCGATAACAATGTCAGGATCAACCCCATAGCCTTCAATAATAAACTGTTTGCCTTCTGCGTCGAGATGCGCATATTCGGGACGGTTGAGCGAGCCGCCGTCGATAATTGGCAACGTTCCGCGTATGCCAACCACTCCGCCCCATGTACGAGTGCCTACAAGTTTCCCAAGTTTGTGAAATTTAAACTGATAGGGGAATAAATCGCCGTCGGAGGCTGAATAATTGTCGATAAGGAGAATTTTTGGTCCAGCCATTGTGCCATAGGGTTTTACCCCCGGTCGTCCGTTGCGCGGAGCCGCAAGCAGCGATATTTCCCGACGCAACCGTTCGATAATCATTGGCGAAACATTGCCACCGCCGTTTCCGCGATCGTCAATAATCAGGGCTTTTTTGTTAAGTTGTGGATAATAGTATTTTACAAATTCGTTCAAGCCTTCGGCGCTCATGTCGGGGATATGAATGTAGCCAACTTCGCCTTTGGTTGCATTGTTCACTTTTTCAATATTTTGCTGTACCCAGTTAAAATACAGCAGCCCCGATTCGTCGGCTATTGGCTTGACAATCACCGTGCGACTGCCGTCCGCCGAAGGCGAGGCATTGAGCGAGAGTTCAACCTGTTTGTCGACTTTGTCGTAAAGTGTTGAATAAATGTCATTTATGTCGTTTGTCGGTTTGCCGTTCACAGCAACAATAAAATCGCCGGCTTTGGCGTCGATTCCAATTTCGGTGAGCGGCGAACGCAGGCTTGGCGACCAGTTGCGTCCTTCGAGAATTTTCTCAATGCGAAAGTATCCCGATTTGTCTTTAACAATCTCTGCGCCAAGAAGTCCGGTTTTTATTTTTGGCGGAGCATATTTGTCGCCGCCCGAAATATAGGCATGTCCGGCGTTAAGTTCGCCAATCATTTCGCCAATTATGTAGTTGAGGTCGTTGCGATTATTGACATATTCCACAAGCGGGGCATATTTTTCACGTATTGATTTCCAGTTCACTCCGTGCATGTTGGGGTCGTAGAAAAAATCGCGCATTTGTCGCCAGCATTCGTTGAATATCTGTTGCCATTCATTGCGAAGATTTACAATGGTTTTCACCTCCGAAAAGTTAATAGTTTTGTCGATATTGACTCTTCCTTTTGGCAGGTCGGTTACTGCATATCCGGAGGCTGACGACAGGAGAACTTTCTTAAAATCAGCAGTAATTGCGGCAATATTGCAGTTGCCGAGTTCTGTTTCCTTTTTTTCTTTGAGATCGAACAGGAAAAGCCCGCGCGATCCGCCGCCGTACCGGCTGTAATACACTGCATTTCCGGCAAATATGGGTCGGCTGTAGCTTCCGGCAGGAATATCGAGCGCCAGCGAACGTCCCTTTATTCCCTCAAAATCAATTTCTACGCTTGCCGTTTCAGTTTTTTTTCCATCTTTTTCATTTTCCTTTTTATCGTCTTTTTTTCCGTCTTTTTTTTCCTCTTTCTGCTCGTCTTTTTTGCTGTTATTCGCTGTCGCTTCGTCGTTTACGTAAGCAAAAGGCGAGGGTGTTTTCCGGCTCAGCGGAACGATATATATTTTGTCTAATCCCTGATATGCGTGATTCCATTCTGTGGCGCTGTATATCGGGTTAAAATCGCGTGATGAGATGAAAACCAGAAATTTACCATCGTCGCTGAACGATGCGCCGTAGGAATTGAACCAATCGTCGGTAAGTTCTTCCTTTTTACCGGAATCAAGATTATATACAACAATCACATTAGTAGTATTGTAACGCGGAAACGAATAGGCAATCCATTTGCTGTCGGGCGACCACGAAAAGTCGCGCAATTCGCCGTCGCGAGTCTGTTCCACTTCGCTGATTTTTTTGCTGTCGATATCGATAAAGCGCAGACGCTGAAGTTTATCGCTCCAAAGAATTTTCCTGCTGTCGGGCGACCATGCGAATGCATATTTATATGTATCGCTGTTTTTGGTAAGCTGAACGGCTTGCTGCTGCAGTTTTTGTGCATCGCGGATATAGATTTCATCCTCACCGGTTTCATCGGAAATGTATGCAATTTTCGAGCCGTCGGGCGACCACTGCACATTGCGCTCGTGAACGCCGGAAGTTTCTGTCAGATTGCGTGTTATCCCCGAATTGACGGGAACGGAATAAATATCGCCCCGAGCCGAAAGAATCACGCGCTTGCCGTCGTTCGACAAGTCGATACCGCGAATTTGCTGTGAAACGTCTTTCAGTTGCGGGCGTCCGCCTTTCAGGTCTTCATCAATATAAACAGTCAGTTTTTCAGCCTTTTGCGTATTCAAGTCGAACGACCAGATATAGCCTCCGTTTTCAAAAACAATGGCTTTGTCGCCAAGCGAAGGAAACTTTACGTCGTATTTGTCGAAAGTTGTAAGTTTCTTTGTTTCTTTTGTTTTGACGTTATACGAAAACAGATTCATGATTCTGTCGCGGTCGGAGAGATAATAGACCTTGTCGCCCGCCCACATTGGAAAAATGTCCTGATACTTGTTATTTGTAATATTTTCAATCTGTTTCGTTTTGAAATCGTATATCCAGACATCGTCAGCCATTCCGCCCTGATAATATTTCCATGTTCGAAATTCACGGAATACGCGATTGTATGCAATCTTCGAGCCATCAGGCGAATACGAGCAAAAACCGCCGGCGGGAAATGGCAATTCCTGCGAAATTCCGCCATCGACGGAGGCGAGATAGAGTTTGCCTTTGAAATCGTTGAACGACTTCATTCGCGAGCGGTAAACGATGGTTTTATTGTCTTTCCAGCCCATTACGATATTGTTTGGACCCATTCTGTCGGAAATATCGTCGCGTCCGAGAGTTGCGGTGCAGGTCAGTCTGACCGGCTCGCCACCTTCAGCCGGCATCCGATAAACCTCTGTGTTTCCGTCATATTGAGCCGTAAAAGCAATTTGTTTGCCATCGGGCGAAAAATGTGCAAACATTTCGTAACCGGCGTCGCCGGTTATCTTCCTTGCCAGCCCTCCGCGTGCCGAAGTTTGATACAAATCACCTGCATACGAGAACACAAGTTTGTTGCCGTGCATCGCCGGAAAACGCAGCAAACGGGCTTCTTTTTCCTGTCCATACATCTGAAAAACAGATATATAAGATAAACATGCCAATAAAAAATATCTTTTCATATCCAATCTTTTTTAAGATTAATTTAAAGTACAAAAGTACAACAAATTTTGTTATTTGCTAAATTTATGTGGATTTTGGATGGAAAAAGATTTCCAAAATCTATTTTTCTTTGTTGATTGCCGTAATGTGCACATTATAAACCAGAATGGCGCGCGAGGGAATTTTGTTGAAATCGCCTTGCAGCCCGTATGCCAGATGCGGCAGAAAAATAAAACGTGCTTTGCCGCCCTTACCGAGCAGTTTTACAGCGTCGTGCAGTCCCGAAATTTCTTCGCCTGCATCAACGGTAAATGTTTTGTTGTTTTCGGTATAGCACTGAGTTCCATCGAGTAAACTGACGGTATAATTATAAAGAATGCTCATGCCTGATTTTATTTCAGGATTGTTTCCACGGTCAAAAATTTCGTAAAAATATCCTTTGTCGGCAAAAATCATTCGCCACGATTTGCGTTTGATAAAATGACGAATAACATCAAAATCCTTATCAACCATATATTTATTGATATTTATCAGGCGATCTCTGCCTATATGCAGAATTGCAGAATCTGTTTCGCCGGCATTGTTGCAGGCTGTTGCAAACAATGCAAAACAAAGGCTTGCAAAAAGCAGTATCCGGCACGTTTTCAGCATATTCATCTGTTTTCAAATACTGATTTCGATTCTGATTTGCTGTATCAGATCGTGTTTGACCATGCAGGCAATTCGGAATTTCTTTCCTGTGGTCGAAGTGTAAGTGCCGATGATAAATTTTGTTTGCCCTTTCACTCCCTGATGATTGACTACAAACTGTTTAGACTTGTTCTGTTCAAAAAAATCTTTCATAATCTGCACAGTTTGAGATTTGCTGCAAACATTATTTTTTCCAAAAATGTCGCATTCAACAGAATTTGCCAAGTATGGAGACAAAGCATTTACCTCTCCATTCCTGATTGCTTTTACAATTTCTTCGCATTCCGCCGGCTCTACCACCTGCGAAAACGCCGTTATCGAAAACACCGTAAACACTAAAATACAGAAAGTTCTCATGTCTTTATATTAAAAAATATTCATAATTTATTTTTTGCAAAGGTAATTAAAATAATTTAATTGAAAAATTATCTTACTTCAGGATGGAGCGCGACTATTGATTTTCGTATCTTTTTTACTCGTTTTGCGACGAAAATTGCAACAAAAATATATTTTGCAAATGTTTTAAGCCTGCAAATTTTGATTTTTATTGTATTTTTTGTTGACTGTTAATTGCATTGTTTCAGTTGTTTATCCCGGAAAAACAAAGCATCGCGACAAATATATTTTTTCGATTATCATTTTTTCACTACCTTTGCGCCCGTAAAATTTTAACAGAAATGAAATTTGGTGTTGTTATATTTCCCGGTTCAAACTGCGACCATGATATGATTTATGCATTTCAAAGTATTATGGAGCAGGATGTTGTACCTCTCTGGCACAAAGATCGTTCCTTGCAGAACGTTGATGGAGTGCTGTTGCCCGGCGGGTTTTCGTATGGCGATTATTTGCGTTCGGGCGCTCTCGCCCGATTTTCCCCGATAATGTCGGAAGTGATTGATTTTGCGAACGAAGGAGGCTTTGTGTTTGGCGTTTGCAACGGTTTTCAGATTTTGTGCGAGGCAGGCTTGCTGCCGGGCACGCTTCTGCACAACAGCAATCGCAAATTTATCTGTAAGAACACGTTCATTGTGCCCGATGCAAAAAACACTCATCTAACTAATTATCTCGACTCTACCCCGCTGAAAATCCCCATCGCTCACGGCGAAGGCAGATATTACGCTCCGTCGGACGTGCTTGCCGATATGCGACGTAACGGGCAGATACTGTTTAGATATTCGGACGAAAAAGGAGTTATTTCGCAGGATTTCAATCCCAACGGTTCGGTCGAAAATATTGCCGGAGTTTGCAATCTGCGCAAAAATGTCTATGGAATGATGCCTCACCCTGAACGTGCTGTGGATGAGGACTTAGGCAATACCGACGGGGTAAATATCCTTAATTCGATTATCAAAATGATATAAATCTGCTATTGTAATGTTTTTCAGAGATATAGTCGGACAGGGCAAACTGAAAGAAAAACTCGTATCGACGGTTGTTGAAGAGCGTGTCAGCCACGCCCAGCTTTTCGAGGGCGCGGCGGGATACGGCTCTCTGCCTCTGGCTTTTGCCTACGCTCAGTTTATTGCCTGCACCAACCGAAAGGGCGACGATTCGTGCGGCGTCTGTCCCTCGTGCATAAAATACAATAAAATGGTTCATCCCGACCAGCATTTCGTTTTTCCGGTAAATTCGTCAAAAAAATATAAAGACAGTGAAAAACATCCAATCAGCAACCATTTTCTCAAATCGTGGCGGGAAATTGTGCTGTCGAAAAAATATTTTACCGAAAATGACTGGTACGAATATGCCGAAATTGACAAACAGGGCAATATCAGCGCTCACGAGGCAGACAACATCATCTCAAAACTAAACCTGAAACCATACGAATCGGACAAAAAAACAATGATAATCTGGCTGCCGGAACGCATGAACGACAGGTCGGCAAATCGACTGCTGAAACTCATCGAAGAACCGCCAGAAAATACTGTGTTTTTGCTTGTTACCGAAAGTCCGAACAGAATTTTACCCACAATTTATTCCCGAGTGCAAAGAATCAGACTGTCGCCAATATGCGACGAAGATCTTGCCGCCGCACTCGCCCGCGAAGGATACGACGAAAAAGATGTTTTTTCCGCTTCCCGTCTCGGTAAGGGCGACTATATCAGCGCAAAACAGGTGCTGGCAATTTCCGGCTCGGAAAAAGAACATTTCAACAATTTTGTGCTGCTGATGCGTCTGTCGTACACATACGATATGCTGAAACTGCTCGACTGGGCAGAAAACACCGCCTCCATGAGCAAAGAACGTCAAAAATCGTTTCTCGTTTTTGCCGAACGTCTGTTGCGCGAAAATTTTGTTCTCAACGTCAATCCCGAAATCGCATATCTGGGTTTTGAAGAACTGGAATGGGCAAAGAAATTCTGTCGCAATATCAACGAAACCAATATATTCGGACTGTATCGTTTGATAAACGACTGTATTCCGCAAATAGCACAGAACGGAAACTCGAAAATAATTTTCACCGATTTTGTAATTAAAATCAGGGAATTTATTCGACAAAAAAAATGAAAATCGCAACAGCAGTGTTCCAAGGTTTTACTCTCTTTAAATCTTGTTTGTATATTGTACGACGAATATTGACGTTCATTTTGCAAATATAATATTTATGGAATCCATTCTGGATTTCCATTTATGTTTTGTCATTTTACACATCACTGCTGATGTACTTATTCAAATTTTCTGCAAAATAAAATATGAAAAATGAGGGATTTTCCATGTTTTTGATCACTCAAACTATTTTAACCGTTCAAAAAAAATTTGCCGGATTCAGATATTTGTTATACTTTTGCCGCCGGTTTTGAAACATCGAAACCATAATTCTTAGGGGTGCCTGCAAGGATGCAGGCTGAGATTACACCCTCGAACCTGATGCGGTTAATACCGTCGTAGGGAAAGAGTTACAATACATATCTCATAAATTTATTCACCCCTTTTTTATTGTTTAACTTTCGGCAAAGTTTGCCGGTAAAAAAATGTATTATTAATGAAAAAGGTATTTTTAACCTTCACGCTTGCTGCGGCAAGCATTGGGGCGATTTTCGCCCAAGAGGACACTGTCCGACTCGACGAAACGGTAATTATGGCAGTCCGTGCGTCAAAAAAAACTCCCGTTGCGCAGGTTACTGTTAATAAACAGGACATTAAACAGGCGCAGGTGGGAGTCGATATTCCATATATTTTGGAAATGCTGCCTTCGACGGTTGTTTCGTCCGAAAGCGGTATTGGTTTGGGTAACACCACGTTCCGCATTCGCGGAACAGACCCGACCCGAATTAATGTTACCATCGACGGCGTGCCGCTGAATGACGCCGAATCGCAGGCAGTTTTCTGGGTAAACATGCCCGATTTCGCCTCGTCGGTCAATTCAATTCAAATTCAGCGCGGAGCGGGTACATCAACCAATGGATCAGGCGCTTTTGGGGCTACGGTAAACATGCTGACCAACCGCCCTTCACTCCTTCCCTACGCCGAAACCAGCGCCACCGCCGGCTCGTTCAACACGTTCACCTACAATATTAACGCAGGAACGGGACGCCTGGGCAAAGGCTTCAATTTCGACCTGCGCTATTCCGGCGTGCGTTCCGACGGCTATATCGAACGGAGCGCCGCCCGACATCGCTCGCTGCACGCCTCCGGAGGCTGGCAAAACCAACGCTCGTTTGTGAAATTATCGGTTTTGCACGGCGAAGAACGCACCGGTCTAAGCTGGAACGGCGTTCCGGGCTATGCATTCGACAGTCTGAAATATCCTTATTTTGATGCAGGCGGAACGGGCTACAAACCCGCAGGCGTCAACCGTCGCTACAATCCCGCAGGCGAATATCGCAACGACGACGGCAATATCGGATACTACGACCGGCAAATTGACGATTACCGTCAAACGCACTGGCATTTGCAGTCGTCGCACCGCATTTTCAGCCGATGGACAGTCAATGCCACGCTGCATCTCACTCTTGGCGAAGGATATTACGAAGAGTACCGCAACAACAGAAAATTTGCGGAACATGGCTTGCCCAATGTCGAAATCGACGGCGTAACCATCAAAAAAAGCGACATGATACGGCAAAAAAGCATGGACAATCGCTTCTACGGCTTGATTTTTTCGGCAAACTATACCGACGCCGGCAATAAAATGCACTGGCTCACCGGCGGAAGCATCAACCGGCACGATGGCGACCATTTTGGCAATGTGTTGTGGACCAGAATAAACAATGGCGCACTTGCCGGCAACGAATGGTATCGAAACAATGGCACAAAGGACGATTACAGCCTATACAGCAAGTTGAACTACAGACTTTTTCAACGCATGAATATCTATGGCGACCTGCAGTACCGACATATCGGATATGTTATGACCGGCATCGATTCCGATTTGGCAGATGTTTCTCAAAATCATTATTTCAACTTCTTCAATCCCAAAGCGGGACTGTTTTTTGATTTTGATGACAGAAATTCGGTTTTTGCCTCGTTTGCCGTTGCCAACCGCGAGCCAACCCGAGCCGATTATAAAGACGCCGTCAAATACGGCGCAGCAGAAACGCCCAAACCGGAACGCCTTTACGATATAGAAATCGGATACCTGTTTGCCTCGTCCCTTGCCACAGCGGGAGTCAATATTTATTATATGGATTATAAAAATCAGTTAGTTAATAATGGCAGACTGAATAGCGTAGGCTATCCGATTATGGATAACGCGCCGGAAAGTTACCGCGCCGGCGTCGAACTGTCGGGAGGCATACAAATCTGCAAACCACTGCGTTTTGAAGCCAATCTGACACTGAGCCGCAACAAAATCCGGAATTTCACCGAATACGTCGATCAAAACGATAACCCTAACGACTGGAATCCGATAGATCAGCGTATTAGCAATATTGGCGCTACCGATATTTCGTTTTCGCCCGAAACAACAGGCAGCGCTCTGCTCCGCTACAGCCCGCTGAAAAACCTGTCGCTGCTGCTGAGCGGCAAATATGTGGGTAAACAGTTCTACGACAACACTTCGAGCAACGACCGCAGCCTCGACGCTTACTATACATGCAATTTTCGCGTAAACTATTCGTTCCGGCTCTACGGCGTCAATCTGGGCTTGCAGTGTCTGGTAAATAATATCTTAGACCATCAATATATTACATCGGCATGGGTTTATCGCGCAATATTTGCCGACGGTAGCCCCGACTATATCGAAAACGGATTTTTTCCGCAGGCAGGAAGAAATGTGGCTGCAAAACTGACATTATCGTTCTGATAATTTACAATTATTTTATGCTGATTAGCACACAGATAATCACCCTTTTATCTGTGTGCTTTTATTATTTTGGTAATGACATAATTCATCGGTTGAAAAAAATATCAACCGCCCGAAAGCATATAAAATATGTCAAATAACCTTCGTGCAAATCGAGCCTTCTTTGTGCAAATTTGCTTTACACGAAGGAAAAATTCAGGTACTTTATACGGTATTCATTTTTTTGTGCAGGCAAAGTTTTTGACAAAAAAATACCCTCAAAAAACACCCCGAAAAACAGAAAAATTCCGAAAGAGGCAGGAAAAATAACAGCCGTAAACCGTTTTTTGTATAAAATTTTAAAAAAAAATACACTGTGTAAACCAGCAATTTAACGAGAAATGAACAAAAAAAATCAAGAAAAATTTGGAGATATGAAATAATAAGCCTTACCTTTGCACCCGCTTTTCGGAAAAAAACAGGCTCTGATTTTTTTGGAAAATGTAACCGAAAAGTAAAGAAATTAAAAGTTCTTTGACAACATAGAAGAAGACAGATATATCATGAAAGGATTTATATATCGAATAATCAGCAATTCCATAAAAAAACAATGAGTGGAAGGAAAGGGTTGGGATCGACAAAATAGAGATTTTAGTAAGAAACATAAAATACAATGAAGAGTTTGATCCTGGCTCAGGATGAACGCTGGCGGCAGGCTTAACACATGCAAGTCGAGGGGCA
>JAITIA010000017.1 GCA_031279695.1 Prevotellaceae bacterium
GCCGAAAATCCCTAAAAGAGTAGGCGCAAACAAATTACAAACTAAAAATCAAATGTAATGAAAAAAGTATTTTTTAGAACAGCAATCCTGTGTTTGATAGCAGGATTTACCCTCGGCGGGTGCGGTAAGGATGAGGAGAAAGTTTCTGTTACCGGCGTAACTCTGAGCCAAACTTCAGCCAACCTTTTCCCGAATGATAACTTTAAACTGATAGCAGTCGTATCGCCAGGAAATGCTACAAACCAAAAACTGTTGTGGACAAGTTCAAACCCCACAGTTGCCTCGGTGAGCGACGGAACAGTAACTGCTTTGACTGTTGGCGAAGCGGTAATCACCGTTACCACCGAAGAAGGCGGCACAACTGCCTCCTGCACGGTAACAGTGAAAAAAATGCCGGAAATCAAAATAACGGTAGTAAACAATTGTCTTATTGGTCTTGTCGGTTCCGGCATGGCAAGCATTGACTGGGGCGACGGTAGCAGCCAAACGTATGAACTAAGTACATATGGAACTGTTTCTCATGATTATAGTACTGTCGGCAGTCGCACCATAACAATAAGCAGAGCCAATATTACATCTTTTAGCTGTAACCATCAGGATATAACCTCTTTAGATGTCAGCAAAAACCCGGCGCTAACGCATCTCAGTTGCTTCCTTAACCAACTGACCTCTTTAGACCTCAGCAACAACCCTGCGCTAACGTATCTCGATTGCGGCAACAATCAACTGACCTCTTTAGACCTCAGCAACAACCCTGCGTTAACGGAGATCCAATGCAGCTATAATCAATTGACTGCTTTAGACCTCAGCAACAACACGGAACTATTGACTATCCGGTGCGCCGGAAATCAACTGAGTGCCGCAGCCTTGAATTTGCTGTTTTTATCTTTACACGATACAACAATAGAGGGAGAGGAAAAGAATATATATGTTTATTCCAACCCCGGCAGAAACGACTGCGACATGTCCATTAGCAGAGCCAAAGGCTGGCATGCATGGTAAAATAAACATTTTAACACATTTATATATACGCATGCTTCGTGGCACCCCCGCGTTCGGCGTAGCGTCTCGCTACGCCGCTGTTAAAAGCAAGGCTATAGCCTTGCAGGGGCGTCAAGGCAGGAGCCTTGATTTTAGCCGGGCGTAGCGAGACGCTACGCCCAACATGGGGAAATGGAGCAGTAAACTGTTTATAAAAGAGAAAAAAGTCGATAACAAAACTGTTACGGTTGTAGGGCTGTAAAACAATTGTGTAGAGACGTAGCATATAGGTGATTGTCTCAAAAGTTAATTATCACGCAGATATAAATGATTTTCGCAGATTTTATCTTATTGATAATACAGACAGATCTTATTATTATTTTATCTGCGTAAATCCGTCGAATCTGCGTTATCTCCTGACTTTATCACTTTTTTTGCTCAAAAATCTAATCACTGACAATAAGGGAGATGCAATTTTAGGGACACCGTTTTGGGTGTCCCGACCCAAAAAATGACTATTTTGCACTATATTTTTTCGCAAGAAAATAAATCCATAAGATTTTCAATTGATTTTTAAATTTCCTTCATCTTCTCATTCTCAAAAAAGTATTACATTTGTGCAAAAATGTATGTTATCGATTTCGATTTGATAGATGAATTTGTCGAAATCACGAAAATAAAAACTTATAATTTGTTATGACAAAGCAAGTAATTGAAATGGACGATGTGGTTATCCGTTTTTCGGGCGACTCGGGCGACGGGATGCAACTTACAGGAACTCTTTTCGCCGATACGGCAGCGTTTTTGGGTAAAGGCGTTTCGACTTTTCCCGACTATCCTGCTGAAATTCGTGCGCCGCAGGGTACAATCGCAGGAGTTTCAGGATTTCAGGTGCACATTGGAAGCAGCGAGGTGAAAACCCCCGGCGACTATTGCGATGTGCTGATAGCTATGAATCCGGCAGCGCTCAAAGCCAACGCAAAATGGGCTAAACCAACCGCTACAATCATAGCAGACTCCGACTCGTTCGAGCAAAGGGACATCGAAAAAGCCGGCTTCAAAACCGATGATATTTTTGCCGAACTCAAAATCGACGACCGAAATATTATCTTTGCTCCAATAACTTCGATGACAAAAGAATGTCTCAAAGATTCGGGACTTGACAACAAGTCGATAGTGCGCAGCAAAAACATGTTTGCTCTGGGAATGTGTTTCTACATGTTCAACGAGCCGCTGACATATAGCGAAGAATATTTCGAGGCAAAATTCAAAAAGAAACCGGAACTTATCGCTGCAAACAAGCAGGTTTTGCGCGGCGGTTACAATTATTCGGCAAATATACAGGCAATTCCCAATACGTACAAGATACGCAAATCCGAACAGGCGTTTGAAAAGGGCGTCTATCGCAATATTCACGGCAATCAGGCAACTGCATGGGGATTGATTGCCGCCGCCGAAAAAGCCGGACTTGAACTTTTCTGTGGCTCGTATCCCATCACGCCCGCAACGAGTATTTTGGAAGAACTTGCTGCACGTAAGGATTTGGGCGTAAAAACCCTGCAAGCCGAAGACGAAATTGCGGGAATATGTACGGCAATCGGCGCGGCATTTGCAGGAAGTCTGGCGGTAACAACCACTTCGGGACCGGGTTTATCGCTTAAATCCGAAGCCATAGGTTTGGCGGTAATGACTGAACTGCCGCTGATTATAATTGATGTTCAGCGTGGCGGTCCTTCAACGGGTTTGCCTACAAAAACCGAACAGTCCGACTTGAATCAGGCTTTGTGGGGACGCAACGGTGAATGTCCGATGCCGGTAATTTCTGCAATATCGCCGGCTGACTGTTTCGACAAGGCTTTCCGCGCCGCAAAAATTGCATTGGAACACATGACGCCCGTCATGCTGCTTACCGACGGTTTTATTGCAAACGGCTCGGAACCGTGGCGAATACCTTCGATGGCGGATTATCCCGCAATCGTTCCGCCTGTTGTGCCCGCAGGAACTCAGGGATATTTACCATACGAGCGTGATGAACAACGTCTTGCCCGTCGCTGGGCTATTCCCGGAACGGTGGGTTTGGAACACAGAGTCGGCGGTTTGGAAAAGGATTTTCTTAAAGGCAGTCCGTCCACCGACCCTCAGAATCATCAGCGTATGGTGGATATTCGCGCAGCAAAAGTTAATCGTATTGCGGATTTTATTCCCGAACAGGAAGTAATCGGCAAT
>JAITIA010000190.1 GCA_031279695.1 Prevotellaceae bacterium
AATATGCCCCCGCAATATGGAACTCCGTATGGAGTTCCACCGCCTGTGATATTCGGATATTTCTATTGATATGAATGCCCTGACGGGCAAAAAAACAACACAATTGTAAACTACAGCCTTTAAATTTTTATTCGACAAAAGTACAGCATCTGTTTTTTCTGTGCAATAGCAGTAAACTGCCATTTTTGCGTTTTTAGGCTTGTATCTGTTTGACTATTAGTGTTTCTATTTTTTATATGGCAGTAAACTGCCATATTGCTACTTTTTTCAATTTTTTTCTTGTATATATCTAATAATAAAATAAATAATGTTGGAAAATTTTTTTTCCCAACAGCCATCTTTTTCCGTTGAAAGCATGGTTAGAGCGTCCATTTTTTTGGATTTTTACTAAAAAAAACGGGATATTTTGGGCGGCGCCCCCTGTTCTGTTTTCCTCTGATTGAAGGATTAAGATAATAATGAATTATTTGTGGCATAGATTATTAAGTGTAAAATATTATTTTTTACGCCATACTTGAGTTTCAGCGCTGAAATCTCGTGGGTTAAAGTACTATTGGTAATGCCCAGTTTTTGTGCAATCTCTTTAACCGACATTCCATGTTTTAAGTATGTGAGTATCTCTGCCTCCCGTTTTGTTGGTTGTGGCATCCGTTTTTTGAGCCATGTTTCATCAACAAACGAATATTCTTCATAATCATGACTGTTTTCGTAATGCAATTGAAAATTGCCAGAGGTACTCGCCTCCGAACACGACAACATACAAATACTTTTTTTAATGATTAATGTTTAACGTTGAGTGTTGAATGTCTATTGATTAGTGATTAGCGCCTGCTGCGGAGGCGGAGGCGCATTTGTGCCTCGCAGTGTAGAGACGGGGCGCGCCCCGTCTCTACTGAGATTGCTCCGCAAAGTTTATTGAGAAGGCAGTTGTTGGTGTGCGATACACACAGGAGGCTGTGTGCAACACACACAGGAGGCGTCATTAGTTACTGCGGCAATTGTGTGCGTCGCAAGTGGGCTTAAATGTCTTTAATAATATTAAGATACTTAAGTCTTTTCGACCCTGCAATGACTAAATATACTCCGCCGCCGCAGACACTAATTGTATATTGTCTGCGCTCATCGTCGATTAGAGCCTGCGCTCATCGTCGATTAGAATTGTCAGCAATGAATGGCTGAGCAATCCGGCAATCCGGCATCTCGCCGGATTGCATCTCTCGGCAGAACCGATTGCCAAAGAATTTCCTGTATCCAGCAGGGATGCATCCCTACTGGATACAGATGCATGTATGTAATGCGGTTCTATCGGGGGATGCATATCTGCGGGATGCAAAAAACCGTAGCAGCCATGCAAATGGCGCAGCCTCGGCGAAGCGCTTTTTATACATATTATATATGTGTATCGACTTTACAGACCGACACTGATTAACCCTGCCAATCTATAGAAACTAATCACCGACCACTACTTAAAACTAAACGTATATTCGTAGTCTTTCGATTCGTCGTCTATCACCACGTTGGTGATGCGGACGGTGTATGTAATACCCTTGTTCAGTCCGTTGACCTTCCATTGCAGGTTGTTGGGCAAGCCTTCGGGCAGGTTGTCGTATTCCACGTCGCTCACTGTGGCGGGCTGCGAGCCGGCAAGCACTTCGACCGTTGCGTTCGAGAAGTCGGCGGTATTGTTTGCCCGCGCAAGTTTGTTGCTGACCACCGAGAAGTTCAGTACCAGATGAAGGTCAAGAAACTTTGCTTCGCACACCCCTCTGGGGAAGGCAACTATTTCGGGGATGTTCTTTTCGCTGAGGTCGGCGTCGTCGGACTTCACGTGGAGGGCGGCGACGGAGACATACTGGTAGTCGCCCCGTCGTGGCGTGCCAATCACCCTTCCGAAGGATATTTTGCTGAGGAAGGGATTGAGCAGGGCACGTCGCCGTTTGAGGTCGCTTCTGCCCTTTTCCATCAGAAAGTCATTGATATGAACATCGGAAGTTGTCCATTTCGAACTTGCACTGCCCCAGAGACTGAGGACGCTTGCCCCCCAGCCGGCGCTGGCATCCGGAACATAGCATTCGTCGTCGGACGACGGTGTTTCATCCACCGTTGCCTTTGATGCTCCCAGCAGGGCAGCCTTTTGAGTAATGGCGTCCCTGCTTTTGTCGTATTCAACAGCCGGCAAGCCGTATGCCTCACGCAGCTTGTTCACATAGACAAGCACCTTGTTTTTTTCTTCCTGCGACACCTCGCCTGCCGAGCAGGATCGGATATCGGGAACAATGTTGTAGAGAGGTTCTACTTTGTCCTCACTGTGGTTTGTACATGCGCAGGCGCAGGCACAGATGGCGGATATCGCTACCCGTCTCATTTTAAAATACACATTTATCATACTTTTATACATATTGATTACTGTTTTGATATATTTTCTACTGCGCGGATAAGCCCTGCAAGTATTTCGTTTCTTGTACCAAGTGTCGAGAGCCGGTTATTTTCTGCGGACGGGTTGACGCGGTTCGACAGGAAGATGTAAACCAATTCGTGTGCCGGGTCTATCCATATCATTGTGCCGGTGTATCCCAGATGCCCGTAACTTTCGAGCGAGGCTTCGCTGCACACCGGGTTTTTCTTATGTGAGTCGGGTTCGGGCTTGTCGAAGCCCAGCCCGCGACGGCTGCCCTGTTCGCAGCCTGCGCAGGCGGTGAACAGGGCAACGGTTTCCTCCGTCAGATAGCGTGTCCCTCCATACATGCCTTTGTTGAGATACATTTGACAGAGTTTGGCAAGGTCGTTTGCCGTACCAAACACGCCTGCATTGCCGGCAACGCCTCCGCAGAGCGAAGCCAGAGGGTCGTGGACATGCCCGTGCAGCAACTGTTTACGGTACATGCGGTCGTCTTCGGTAGGTGGAATATTCTTTTGACTGATTCTTGTCAGCGGCAAATAGCCTGTGCTGTTCATTCCCAGCGGTGCGTAGAAAAGGCTCTGCACAAGCACATCCTCCGGCGCGTGGTACACGGCTTCGATAATGCGCTGTAAATATATAAAACCCAAGTCGCTGTATCGATAAACCGCCGGCATGAGTTTGCACGAATCAATGGCGCTGTAAATTTCGTTGCGCAGCTCGTCCGAGCCATAAAGCCCTTCGGCAACGGGATGGTTGAAGCGGGCGGTGCGTGTCTTTGCAAAGTATTGCGGGTCGAGCCTGTAGTTCGATTTCAGGTATCGGTTAGTGCCGGGGATTTTGATGCTGCCTCCTCCTTTTTTTGTTGATATTGCCGGCTTGCCATCGGGAGTAACCATATATTTATAGTAGAACGGCAACCATGCGGGCAAGCCCGAACGGTGCAGCAGAATATCGCGTATGCTGAGGCTGCCCTTGTCGCTCCGTGCATTCAGTTTGATATATTTGCCGATACCGCTGTCGAGTGCAATCGAATGCTCGTCGCTCAGGCGCATTATCAGCGGCAGTGTTGCGGCAACCTTTGTTACCGAAGCCAGGTCGTAAACGTCCGACAGTTTGCCCGTCGCAGCCATATCGCTATACGAATGACGCCCAAACGATTTATGATAGAACACCTCGCCTCGATGTGCGGCAAGTATCTGGCATCCCGGGAATGCTCTCTGACGGATGCCCGCCTCGGCAATGGAATCGACTGTTTTCAGCATCCGCGAGTCGATGCCAGCCTCTTCGGGGACGATGTATTTCAACCGTATTGCGCTGTGCGTGTCGATGCCCGCTCCCTCAGGAAATACGGGCGAGGCTGTTACCGGCATTTTGCCGGCAAAGGGTATCCCCCCAAACAGCAGCTGCGAGGTTTTATCCTGCGCCTCCCCTGTGTTCGAGTGTGCAACAACTATCGACGAAAACAGGGATGCGTCGGGAATAAACGACAGAAAGTAGGGCGATCCGAAACATACAAAAGCCACCCGTTTGCCCTGCGCCAGCGTTGTCAGCAGATTGAAAACGGCGCGACTTGCTCCATACTGCACCTTTGGGCTAGCGCTTGTGGCATGATAGCCGACAATAAGAATATCGCAGTCCTTCAAACTCGATTTTGCCTGCTGAATTTCGTGAGCCGTTGGCGTGGAAGCCACCTCGCACTTCGCCGTCAGGCTGATATAACGTTCCATTCCTTCGGCAAATTCGTATCCCGAAGCAAATCCTCCCACAGCCAGATAGCCAAACCTGTGCATTTCCAATTCCCGAAAAGGCAACATGCTTTCGCTGTTCGATGCAAGGATAACCGATTTCTCGGTCAGTTTGCCGATGAGCGCCTTCACCTCCGGCGTGTCGAAAGCGTGGTCGATGCCGGCGGTTTTCAGCGGCTGAAACCTCGTCAGTCCTGCGCGATATTTCAGCGTCAGCACCTTTCGGCACTTGCTGTCGATGTCCGCCTGTTTCAGTTTACCGCTTTCAACAGCCTTTTCTATTTCAAGGATATTTGTTTCCACATCGAAAGGCATCAGCAAAATATCGTGTCCTGCTTTGAGCGCTTCTACGGCAACGTTTTTGCCTGCCGCATGGTCTTTCACTCCGTTCATATTAAGGGCGTCGCTGATTATCAACCCCTGAAACATCATCTCGTTGCGAAGCAGTTGTGTGATAACATTTTTGGATATCGATGCAGGCAGTTCAGCCTCGCCGTCTGCCTCAAGCGCCGGTGCATACAGATGACCAATCATGGTCATAGCCACGCCCTCCTCCACCAGACGGACAAAGGGTTTGAGTTCGACCGAGTCGAGCCTTTCGCGTGAATGGTTCATCACCGGCAGCGACTTGTGCGAGTCGGCTTCGGTGTCGCCATGACCGGGGAAATGCTTTGCGCAGGCAATAACGCCATTATCCTGCATTCCCTTCATCAGAGCAACGCCCTTTTCCGCCACATTGCCGCTGTTTTCGCCAAACGAGCGGAAATTGATAACCGGATTGTTGGGATTATTGTTGATATCGACCACCGGAGCAAAATTGAGATGCACGCCCAGCAGTTTACACTGACGGGCAATGGCAGCGCCAAGTTCATAAACGAGGTTATTGTCGGCAATTGCACCCAGCGCCATCTGACGGGGGAAATCGGGGACCTTGCCCAGCCTCATTCCTGCGCCCCACTCGGCGTCCATGCCAATAAGCAGCGGCACAGAGGCAAGCGCCTGATATGCGTTGGTCAGAGCGATTTGCTTTTCGGGCGTACCCTGAAAAAATATCAATCCGCCAATTTTGTATTCGCCAACAAGTTTTCTGATAGAATTTTCGTGTTTAGCGTCGAGGTTCGAATATGCAGGCATCATAAACAGTTGCGCCAGCCGGTCGCGTTCCGAGAGCCTCGCCATGACCGAATCAACCCACGCGATTTCGTCAATTGTCTGCGGTTCGGCAAGGTATCGCAAACCGTGAGACGGCTGTTTTTCAAATGTCGAGTACCCGAATCTGCATGTTGATACCACAAGCGCCACAACCACCAAAAACGATCTAAATATGTAAATAATCATCTCTGTTGAAACATTATATAAACATCAACCCGCCTTCAATCACAAGCCGGACAGTTGATATTTTTGCGCCGCAAAGGTAGAACAAAATTATGAATTATAAAGTATGAAGTGAGAATTGGCTAAATCTTTTTTTGAGGTGTTATTGATTTATGCAGAAAACTCCGCCATGTCAAAAGTCCCGCAGGGACTTTATTAGTGATTAGTGATTAACGATTAGTGATTAATGCCTGCGGCGGCTGACAGGCTGAGCCGTAAAGTCCCAGCCTGCCCGCCGCAGGCATTAATCAGTTATTCAGTTAATCAGTTAATCAGTTATTTATTAAAGTGTCGTCCCTGCGGGACTTTTGTCTGAACTGTGATTTTAGGGTGATTTGATTGATTTTTGTGATTATCCGCCACCGCAGGCACTAATCACTAACCACTAATCACTAATCACTAATTGTAACTTACAGGCGGTTCGGGGCTGATAGCCGTTTTGAAATCATATTCGGTGCGATAGTCTGGATGGTCTTTAAACTTCTCGTCGCGACGACCGTAATACGTGCCGTAATACTGGCAGTTGGTATCTATCCAGTTGGTGATTTTCAGCAGTTCTTCCGGCGAGAGTTTTATTGCGCTGTGTACGGCTGCCAGATGTTCGGCTTTTGCCCGTGCGTCAGGATTTTCGAGACGGACGTCGGGCGTCAGCATTGCCACCAGAACAGATGTGTATGAGCCCAGCGACTTTGCCGGCAAATAGCGGATATTTCCGTTTTTGGGATGGTTTTCGCCGATTATCGGACCCAGCAAACCGCGATCGAACTGACGGGTATATCCATGACCGTCGGAATTAACATAAAAGCCGTTGCCTTCGGTTGTATATTTGTCGCCACATTTGAGTGGAACGGAGAAATAATTGCCATTGGCGTCGATATAATAATCGTTGCCGGCAAGCGCTAATTGTTCTTCCAACAATTCCGACGCTCTTCCCCAGCCTATTTTGCGGCGTTCGGGCAGCAGATTTTCGTATGACTCGTTGAACAGGCGCGTCTCCCTCCCCGAGAGGCTGAGATTGCCTGCCGGCTTTTCGGAGTTATGACAGCCGATACAGTGTTTGTCCCACACGGGCTGCACATCGCGGACATAACTCAGGGTACGCTGCGCCTCCTTTTCGCCCGGCTGGGCGCAGGGGATTTCCGCTTCTCGCTTCATGGCAAGCGGGGTAGCATGTTTGCCTGCGGTGGGCGTTTGCGACATCGATTCGTGGCAGCCGATACAACTGCGCACCTCGCCTGCCATGTAGTTTACATACGTCCGTTCCGTTTGCAGAGCCCGATAGTTGGCGTCCAAAGCCTGAATAAAGATATTGCGTCCCGCAGGGACAAGAAAACGCGCCGACCCGTCCTGTTCGACGGTAACAATGCCATGCTGAATTTTCAAACCCAGATGCGTATCTTTGGTAATAGTTGCGTGCTGCTGGTCGTATTCGTCGGCTTTGTAGAAGCGGCGAGCGCCCCAGGGACGCGGCACCTGTTCAAGTATTCGCAGATATTTAACCTCGCCTTCGGCAACGCCCGACATACCTTTATATACATCGGTAACAATACATTCGGCAAGATTTTGCTCTGCCAGTCGGGCATTTCGTTTGACGGGAATGACGGGCGGCTTTTTCCGCGCTGTCAGCGGGACGGGGCGGAAGCAGGAGATGGCAGTATCGGCATACAGTGGATCGGTTTTACCGCCTTCGTGCAGGAGATAAAGGCTGTAGCCCTTTGCCTCGCTCCATGGTTTGCCGGAGGGTTTGTGCGAGGTCAAAAACGCCGAGCGCGACAGTGGCCAGGATTCGCGGAACAGCGGTCCCCGACCATGTCCGTCGTGATACCAGCGGGTGGTATCGACGGGGTCGCGGAACGAGACGCCGCTCTCGTAGCGGATGTCGGTGTACGGGGTAATGTAGGTCATTGCCTCCGGCGAGCGAATATCTTTCGACACGTCCACGCGGACAATCGTTCCCACGCAGTTTTGCGGGCAGCAGTGGGGCGTGCCGGTGAACACGTATTCGGTTGAACTGCCCGGAATGTTTCGTGCCATAATCATGGTTGTGGGCACTTGAATATCATTGCCATAAACCTCCGTCGAGTTGCTGCCGTCGGGGTTCATTGCCCAGAGACATTTGACCGAAACAGCGCCTTTATCGACATATTCCCAGCGGGTGTAGAGAATGCGACCGTCGGGCAAAATGGAGGGCGTGTTTTCGGATACTGAACTGTTGGACAGTTGTTGCATATTGCCGCCATCGCCATCGATACGGTACATTACGGTGGTAGTAAATTCGTCGGGACCGTCGCAGAGAATGCCGAAATGACAGCGGGTAGAGATAAAGGCAACGCCTCCGTCGGGCAAATAGCAGGGGTCGAGGTCGTCGGTGGCATGATGATAGTTGTTGATTTTGTATTTTTCAACAATGGCGGCTTCGTTTTCGGGCGAGAGGGTGAGTTGCCGCAGATTGCGACCATCGACGCCGACCTCGTAGATACGATAGCCCACTTCTTTGCTCGCTTTGTAGGCAAACACAACGCGCCGCGCATCGAACGAGACGTCGAAAGCGCCAAACACGCCGCCATCGAGCGAAGGCACAAGGTCTTCCACTTCGCCGGTACGCAGCGAAAGAATGCAGAGATTTCCACCGGGCATCCACTTGCTGTTGAGATATTCGGTGTAGTAGTGATTTGCGTTGTAGGTATAACGTTTCACAAAGACAATTTTTTCAACGCCCTGCTCAAGGAGTTTGCTCCACGTCGCTTTTTCAACTTCGGAAGGGACATAAACTCCGCTTAATCGGGTTTCCGGTTTAGGCGCACATGCGAATAACATCGTCATAATAAACAATATAACAGAATATTTCATATCAATAATTTTTTTAATTTACGAGTGCAAAAGTAAGTATTATTTTGTAATTGACAAAATAGTGGATTATGAATGCGCGCTTCCGTATTGATGTTTTTCCGATGATAAACATTGTCGGAAAAAATACCTCCGGTACTAAATTGCTTACTTCTCATTTTCCTTAGAACTTGCGGAGTTAGCGATCAATCCCAAATCGTCAATCCAGAAAATATTTTGCCCACAAGTGGTTTTTGTATTCTTTCAGCGCTTTGCGCAGCAGTGTGTTTGCCTCCTCGTCGTTGCCCAGCCCTTTGTTGCCTAACGCCTGAATGTAGTAGCCGTCGGCAAGGGATTTGTTTTGCACGGAGGCGGCTTCCACGCCTATACCTGTGGATGCAACTCCTTTTTCAAGAATGGATTTACCGTCGTTAATCAATTTCTCAAACAGTTCGGTTGCCTCTTTTTGTCGTCCTAATTTAGCCTGCGCCACGCCTTGGTAGTATTCCAAATCTCTCCACCGACCGTTGTTGCGTGCCGCCACGCTTTTGTTATATGCCTCTTTTGCCTTTTTTGCCGAGCCAAGTTTATCCCAAGCCAGCCCAATGAGGCAGTGCATCATGGCATTTCTTTCGTCGTTCAAGGGTTTGCCCACTTCCAGATTTTCGGGATAGAGCATGGCGGCGTTCAATTCGTCTATCGCCGCGCGCGGGTTGCTGCTCATCAGCGAGAGCGCTTTCAGCGTATGCGCATCTACATAATGATAATATATATCGCGTCCGCCTTCCCAAGTTCTGAAATGCTGTGTTTTGAGCAGGGCTATTGCCTTGTCGTATTCTCCATTGAGATTATAGAGCCACACTAAACGTTGGGGAGCGGTAACATCCCGCTTGACGGCGTCGATATTTTGCTCCATAATTGCCAAACATTCTTTGAAATCGAGCGACGAAAGGTCGTAGTAACTTTCCAGTTCTCCATACCAGAGCGGGTGGTTGCCGTCCTGCTCAATTGCCTTACGCATATATTCCACCGCTTGTTCCACGTTTTTTTGGTGATAGAATGCGCCGAAGGCTAAGTTACGCCAGACCATAGGGAAATTGGCTTTCATCCGCACTGCTTTTTGCCAGGCGTCGAGCGCTTCTTCGGGACGACGGTCGTACAGCAGATTGCCCAGCAGATATTGTGCCGAAGCGTTGTTGTTTGGCTGTGCCGCCGAATATGCCAGCACCGCCTGCTCTTCTTCCCGATAGGGGAAACAGTAGTCGATTGGCATATTGTTTGCCTCAATCTGCAACTTTTTTGCACGTGCGGTATCGCCCTGCTGCCTGCAAAGCCATGCCAGCCAGTAGAGATTTAGTGGATTGCCGGGCTTCGACTGCGAACCAAGCAATCCGATTGCCTCGTTGTATAAGCCTGCGCTGGAATATGGCAAGGCAATATCGATGTAATTATTATCCACGTCCTGCATATATCGCTGCCATTGCTGCATATCGCCTCTTCCGTGCAGCAGTTCCTTTTCATAAATCAGTGGGAAATTGATGGGGTCGATTTTCAGCATTCTATCCACCGGCGCAAAAGCCTCCTCTTTCCGTCCCTGACGGCGCAACAGGGCGCTGAGAAGCAGGGTGATATTGCCATCGTTATTGTTGGTCGAATATGCTTTTTGGGCAAACGCAAGGGCTTGGGCATAGTTACCGCGTCGGCTTTCCATCTGTGCCAGATTGTAGTATGCCGACGAATACCATTCGTAATACCAAGTTGCCTGAAAGAAATTACGGTATGCTTCTTCCAATTTGCCTTGTCCTTTTTGCGCCAGAGCCAGATAGTAGAACAGTTCTCCTTCCTTAGGCTGGATATAGGCAACGCGCAACTTGTTGGCTGCCTTTTGCAGATATTGTTCTGCTTCGGCATATCGCCATTGATTGACGCGGCGAATGCCCATAGCAATATTCGACCGATAGTCGTCGGGCGATTTGCGCAGAGCCTCTAAATAATAGTCGTCCGGATTGCGATTGGGGCGCGAAAACTGCTCCACAAATCGACCTGCCAGATAGAGATCTTCCACCGATTCTATTTCTTTGGCTTGCTTGGGCTCGGCATGTTTTTCGGGCAGGGGCGGGTGCTGCAAGCGATAGGGACGATAGGCAATCAGTTGCCTGCCCTCTCCGTCCTGTAATTCAAGATATAATTGATATTCGTCCAAATCCGTTTTGCTTTTCCATGTAGCCACAAAAGGTTTCGACGGGTCGATATTGATTTGCCTGTCGACGAGCGTTTCGTCGCCGTATTTCAACAGCGCCCGCGCCTTCGCAAAGCGGCGCGTGGTGTTAAAACCGTACATCACCGTTTTTGCGTCGCGCATTTGCAGGGTCAGCGAGGCTTCGGTATTAGCATTTTTAACCACTTCTATTTCGCGTACAGGATACCAATAGTTGAGCGCCTCCTTTACCGAATGAGGCGCAAACCAGTTATAATCCGGCTGATTGTTGGAAAACGAGCCGGTCATCAGTTCCACATAAGCCTTGCCGTCGTCGGTAAGTTTGCGGCGAGCGTTTTGCCCTTCCAGCCCCGGACCAAACTGCCAGAGTTTGGACGTGCGGTTATTATATACGTCGCCAACATGCACCGTGCCTGCCTTTTGCGAATAATCATATCCTCCAATAAAACCTTCCTTGCCTTGCCAGAAGAAGATAGAAACAGGTTTGGGATGATTTTTCCACCAAGTGAGATCCACATCTTTATAATCGACCCCGCTGTATCGACCGGTACCCACAGGCCAGTGCACAAAGCCGGAATTGTTGTGAAACACGCCAATTTCCTGACTTGGGGGCCAGAACGTGCGGAAGTGTTCGTTGGCTGTTACCGCCACATTTGCCCAGAAGAGAGAGTTACGGGTTATATCGGATGGATTGTTCAGATAATATACCGTTTCGATATACGACCGTTCGGGATAAACAGTGATACCAATCACAGCCCTCAGCCCCAGCATACGCTCGGTTTCGCCGACCCACACGGTGGCGCTGCCGTCGGCATTTTGTACTGTAAAATAATCGGCTGGCAGCATTGTTGTTGGGCGGTGATGATGAGGAAAACACCATTCTATTCCACCCGAAACCCAAGCGCCAAGCGTCCCGATGAGGTCGGGTTTGACGGTGCTGTTGCGATGAAACAGTTCATGCCCGTTGGTTTTGTCGATAGCGGAGAACAATTTGCCTCCGAAAGCCGGCAAAATGCTCACCTTTATATATTCGTTTTCCAGATAAACCATGTCGTAACTTTCCATAGTAAGCGTATCGCCCAAATTTATCTGAGCCGGATAAGGGTAAAAATGCCCCGCCGCGCCCTGCACTCCCCGACCGGTATAAAAAATCGGGCTGGTTTCGTCAGCGCCCTTTTTATATGTGGGGATAATCTCCTGTCCCTCATATACTTTTACCGGGGTAACCTGTTGCGCACTGGCACAATACGTCCATACGCACATCAAACATAAAATAATTTTTCTCTTCATATTTTTCTTTATATAAAAATCGCCGCAAAGGTATGACACATTTTCATATTCACAAAATCGATAGCCCAAATTGCTCTTTGTCAGTATAAGATTGCTCTGAAACACAAGGCTCTGTTCTCCGTATTTTTTCCGCGACGGACATTGCAGCGGTTGTCCGATCGGGCGATTAGCTCCTCAAATAACGATTTTGCCGACAATTTACTCTAAAAAACATAGCGTCTCAAATTTTTTTCAACCATTTTTATGGGAATTATTTCTAAGGGAGGAAAAATAAATAAACCATAACAGCACATTCCGTCAGGAATGTATCGCTCGGTAGAAAATGACGCGGTTTGCTCTGTCCTGCATCCCTGTCGGGATGCAGACTTGAAAGACATTTAGTGTCTGTCCGACAACCCCTAAAAATTCACATTGAAGACATATTTCGAGAAAAAAGAATAATATTTTTTGTAAGGAGATAAATTATGAATATAATTTTAATGATGATAAAAGTCTAATTTCAATAGACAAAGTATGTGAATTATTGGAAAATAGCTATTGGGCACACAATCGCAAAAAAGAAATAATAATTAAATCTATTGAAAATTCTAATAGAAATAATGATGTACGTAAATACGGAATATATTTTTCCACATTCCGTCCTGCGGCACGGAGAGGATAGGTTTTATTGCTTTTCTATCAACATTTCGTTCCTGATGGGACGACTTGCCTCAAAATATACCGCCTCAATTTTTTTACGGGCTAAATCTTTTTTTATCCAAAAAATCCGTATATTTGCACCCTGTTTTTTTTCAAAAAAAACAGGGTAATAGTGTAAATATGAATGAAATATTAAATAATATAATCCTTGTTCGGCGGCGGATAGAGGCGGCATGTGCGCGGGCGGGACGCGATTTTGGCTCTGTCAGGCTGTTGCTTGCCGTGAAAACTGTCGATGTGCAGCGCATACGGCTTGCTATTGAGGCGGGCGAAACGCTGATAGGAGAAAATAAAATGCAGGAGTTTGCTCTGAAAAATCCCGATTTGCTGGATTTAAACTACGAAAAACATTTTATCGGTCATCTCCAAACAAACAAGGCGAAAGACATTGTACGCCACGGTATTGACTGCCTGCAATCGCTCGATAGTGTGGAACTGATGCAGAAGCTCGACCGAGCGCTGCTGGCTGCCGGTCGTTCGCTCGATATAATGGTGCAGGTGAACACTTCGCGCGAAGCAAGCAAGTCGGGATTAAGTCCCGACGGTGTTGCCGATTTTCTTCGCCAATTGCGCAGATACGACACTCTGAAAATGAAAGGCTTTATGACTGTCGGGCTTTTCGACGACGATACGGAGGCTGTGCGTCGCTCATATACTCGCCTGAAAATGATACGCGATAACGCCATTGCCGACGGGCTGATTGCGCCAGACAGCAACCAACTGTCGATGGGAATGAGCGGCGACCTCGAAACAGCAATCGAAGAGGGCGCAACAATGCTGCGTATCGGCTCGGCAATTTTTGGCGCAAGAATATACAATCAACCACTAAATCAATGAATTTGAAAACAAAAACGGCAATAGTCATTCTCAATTGGAACGGAAAAGCATTCATGGAACGGTTTCTGTCGGGCATCGCGCAAAGTCTTGATAAACAAGATGCTCGACTGGTGATTGTGGACAATGCTTCAACCGACGGCTCGGCTAAATGGCTGCAAAACGCCTTCCCTGCTGTTGAACTCATTACGCTTGACCGAAATTACGGATTTACAGGAGGATATAATCGAGGACTACAACAGATTGAGGCAGAATACTATGTGCTGCTCAATTCCGACGTCGAAGTTGGGGAAGGCTGGCTGGCGCCCTTAGTCGAATATCTCGACGCCAATCCGCAGGTTGCCGCCTGTGCGCCAAAAATCCTTTCCTGCCACAGTCCCAACATGTTTGAATATGCCGGCGCTGGCGGCGGGTTTATCGACAAGTACGGATATCCATTCTGTCGCGGACGCATTCTCGACCACATAGAGCCTGATAATGGTCAGTACAACAGCCTCGTCAGCGTTTTCTGGGCTTCCGGAGCCGCGCTCGCCATACGCGCCGAACTGTTCCACAGCGCAGGAGGTTTCGACGAAGATTTCTTTGCTCACATGGAAGAAATCGACCTCTGCTGGCGGCTGCAACTGATGGGTTTTACAATTGCAAATGTTCCACAATCAACAATATACCATGTTGGCGGAGGCACGCTCCCCAACAATTCGCCGCGCAAACTGTATCTCAACTATCGCAACAGCCTGTTGATGCTCTTAAAAAATCTGCAACGACGACCATTTGTTACCCTGTTTATCAGGTTAATACTCGACGGCTGTTCGGCGGCGATCTATCTGTTGTCGGGGCAGTTTGCCTCGTTTGGCGTGGTTGTAAAGGCGCACTGGGCATTCTTTGGAAAACTGCCGCAGTATATAAAAAAACGTCAGCAGCAAAAACGCCTCACATCCGCAAAATCAAACTTGAAAATATACAACGGAAGCATTGTTTATCGATATTTTAAATCGGGAAAAACACTGAAATTTTCCGATATTAAAATGAAATATTAAGAGTGAAAACAATAAATATTGACAAATTAATAAACTGGTAATAAGAATATTATAAACAACGAAAAAACATGATTGCCGGTTTTCCGAATTTTTATATTAATTTTGCGCAAAAATTAGAGATAATGAAACTGAAAAGTATTATAATAAAAAAATTATTCGGACTGTTTGATTACAATATAGATTTGAATAATGAAGACCGCCTGACAATTCTGACAGGACCAAATGGTTATGGAAAAACAACTATTTTGAATATCATTTATAATCTGTTCAATCAACGTTTTTTCTTTTTTCAGGAATTGAATTTTGAATTGATTTCGTTTGATTTTGCAGAAGGACAACGGATTGATATTACTAAAAAAGTTGGTACCCCGAAACAAGAACAGGCAATAAAAATTGTAAACAATCAGCCTCAGGTTTATTTTAAACAAGTCTCAAATATTGAAGTGTTTCTGGATTTGTTTGGTAACAATAATAAAATAGAAACATTCACTTATAATTTTGATATTGAAAACAAATTGGTAATAGAATTGGGTAAATATATTCCAATTCACAAGATTTCTCCAAACATTGTTTTAGATAATAGAACAGGAAAACAATTGTTTTTAAGAGATTTTTTAAATGAAAACATTGATTATTTTCCTCTGAAAATAATTAATTTAATCAACAGACAGGATGCTGTAAAAATTTCTGAAATATTAAGTTCCACCAATGTTTATATTATCAGAGAAGAAAGATTGCTTATACAAAATCGCGACAATAATCAAAATATTTCTTTTGACAGGACAATCGAAAAATATGCAGAAGAATTAAAGAATTTAATTTCCAAAAAACAGTTGGAAGCCTATCAAATTGCTCAAAAACTCGACAGTTCGTTCCCCAAACGTTTAATTGAATGTAAAGATGAAATAAAAGAAGACGAATTTAACAGACGATTTGCGGCATTAAACGAAAAACAACGGCAATTACAACGATTTGGAATTGCAACAGGCGAACAGAGTGTTACTGTTTATAATGTGAGCGCCGCAAAGGTATTAACTGTCTATCTGGATGATTCGGAACAAAAATTAGGCGTTTATGATGAATTATTGAACAAAATAGAATTGTTTGTTAATCTTCTGAATGAAGAAAAATTTGACTTCAAATCCATTGTAATAAATGGTACACAGGGATTTTATTTTCAATTAAATAACGGACAAAGGCTTAAATTAACAGATTTGTCGTCGGGCGAGCAGCAGGAAGTCGTAATTTTATATGAACTGTTATTTAAGACCAAACCCAATACGCTGGTTTTAATAGATGAACCTGAAATATCGCTGCACGTTATGTGGCAAAAGGCATTTATTCGAGATTTGCAGGACATTGCAAGGATGAAACAAATATCGCTCTTTGTTGCAACTCATTCTCCGCAAATTATTCATAACAGTTGGTATTTAACCCGTGATTTATACGACCTTGCCAACGCTAATGAACTAATCAATGAAAATGGAAAAGAATAGAAGCCTGATAAATCAGATTGATGCTCAGAGTAAAATCGTTGAAGAACTGCTTACCTTAAAGAATGATGTCGGCAACAGCCTTGTATTGATTTTAGTTGAAGGCGAGGACGATTGTAGAATATATCCTAAATTTTTCAAACAGGATTCTACCCGGGTAGAGTTTATCCCGGGAGGTAAATGTCAGTTAATAAATGTTCTGTCTGCATTAACGGCTATAACAAATCAGGTAATTGGTATTAGCGACGCAGATTTTTTGCATTTGGAAAAGAACTATCCTGATGTAACCAATTTATTTTATACGGATTATCACGATATCGAAATGACAATGTTAAGTTTTGACCCCGTTCATGATAACTTATTTGCCGAATATCGTATGCTGGATAAAAGAAGTGAGATATGGCAAAACATTATGCAGCAATCTTCTTATCTTGCATATATTCGGTGGTATAACGAAAAAAATAATTGCCAGATAAATTTTAGCGGATTAAAATATGGAGATAAATTAACCGAGATTTCAAAAGGTAAAATATCTTTCAAAAATCAAGCATTATTACAGACATTAAATATAAGGTCGAAAGACAAAACCGAAGAATTAACGGAAACTAATATCAACGACTTTATTACTGATAATAAAACTGCCGATGGACTGAATTTATGTAACGGACACGACACAATAGCATTATTGGCGCTTATTGTTGGCAGTCTGGTTTCGTACAAAGAATTATGCCGACATTTAAGATTATCGTTTACTATTAAAGAATTTTTACAAACAAAATTATATCTCCAACTATCTGACTGGCAAACTCGAAATGGGTATAACATCCTGAAAAATGCAGTATGAACAGAATATTATTATTTTCGGTAAATCAATTGACTTGTTCTTCTGTATGAATATAAAAAATTACAGTCATCAATAAACAATAAATATCAAATCAATGAACAGATTACTTGCATTATTATTATTTATGTGTTCAATATTTGCCACTTTGGTGGCGCAGAACACTCAAACGACTATCACCGGAAGGGTGATTGAAGAGGGGAGTGGCACGGCAATGGAAGCTGTAACAGTGTCGCTTTATAATGCTGACTCAACGCAGGTTATACATGCGTCGAGCAATGGCGACGGAATATTTTCGCTCCGTGCGAGCGGAACGGGAAACTATAGCCTGACTGCAAGTTCGCTTGGCTACAATACCCTCATACATGTCTTTACCATTGACGACAATAAGCGGAACATTATTTTGCCCGACCTCTGGCTGCAAGCAAGCAATGTTATTCTTCCTGCGGTCGAAATTGTGTCGCGCAAACAGCCGCTCATCTATAAATTAGATAGGAAAGTGATTGAGGCGTCGGGGGTTATATCAACTATGGGCGGAACGGCAGTAGATATTCTTTCGCAAACGCCATCGGTGAAGGTGGACGCTGAGGGAGAGGTTTCGTTTCGCGGAAGCAGCGGCTTTAAGGTTCATGTCAATGGCAAGCCTGCCAGCCTGTCGGGTGGGGCAGCGCTGGAACAAATTCCCGCCGGTCAAATCGAAAATATTGAGATAATCACCACGCCCTCTGCGCGCTACGAAGCCGATGGTATTGCAGGAATTATAAATATTGTTACACGCAAACAAACTATTGACGGATGGAGCGGAACGCTTAACGCTATGGCAAGCAGCGTCATGTCCCGTAATATTGACTTCCTGACGTCGTACCGTAAAAACAACATTAATTGGCAGACTTCCGGCGAAGTATCGCGGCGATATATGGTAAGTGATTTTGAACAGGTGAAGACTATTGACATTTCCGACACGCTTACAACAACAAATATCACAGGTGAGAGAAAAAGTTATGTGGATATTTATCGGCTACGGTCGGGCATTGAATGGCAACCGGCGAAAACACTCTGGTCGGCGGCAGGAGAGGCTCGCTATCGTGTGCGACACCGTGGCGGGGCTTTACTGTACAACGACCAATACCTGTCGCACACAACAAACCAACTCCTATCCGCACAATACAGCGGCAAAGATTTTGTTAATCTTCATGATATGATGTATCGCGGAGATATTGGCTTTGACCATCGTTTTGCCGACGACCATCGGCTCACAGGCTCGTTCTTTGCATTCTATGAGGCAAATGCTATGGAATTTTTCTACACCGACCTCTTCGATCCTTCCGGACGGCAGGCTCAGGGACACCGAGCATGGGAATATGAGTATCGGCTGACAGCACAGGGAAATCTCGACTGGACGAAGTCTTTCGGCAGCAGACGCAGCGGAAAAATTGAAGCAGGATACTACTTCTTCTCTTATACTGAGGACGGAGACTATAATATCGATATGTTTGACCCCAATAGTCAAAGATTTGTGCGGCACGACGAACTGTATAACCAATATGTGTTCCGTCGTGATATTCATGCTCTTTACTCAACACTCTCGAACTCTGTCGGAAAATTTGATTACCAGATAGGGCTACGTGGAGAACTTATCCACCGAAGGCTCGATAATAACAAGGAGTGGGCGCGTCATGTGCAGGACAAGTTCGATTTGTTCCCCTCGGCACACATCGCTTATTCCCTGACTGATAAAAGCCGCCTCAATGCAGGGTATTCACGTCGCATCACACAGCCGCAACTTTTTTATATGGAACCTTATGTTGTGTATGTCGATTTCTATACTGCACAGTGTGGAAATCCCAAAATACGACCGGAATATACAAACTCTCTCGAAATGTCCTACAGTCGTGAATTTGGAAATAACTCGGTATCGGCAACTGTATTTCACCGTATTCGTGCCGACAAAATTGAGCGAGTTCGCGTGCCTTACCATACCGGTGTAACGCTCGATTCGATGGCTAATGTTGGCAACGACTACTCGACCGGCGTTGAATTGACTGCCTCCTTTGTACCTACAAAATGGTGGGGAATAGATATGAATGGTAGTCTGTATCGTTACATGATAAGGAATGAATATAAGAACGGCTCAGACGAAACCAGCGAAAATTGGCAATTAGCCATCAATAACAATATTGATATAACTGCAAATACACGCCTGCGATTTGAGGCATATTATGTTGGTCCATCGGTTAGTACTCAAGGACGTGTGCAATCGTTCTATTATTTCAATCTTGCACTGCGGCAACAGTTTTTTGAACGACGATTGTCGCTCGGGCTGAATATCAGAAATGTTTTTTCCACTGCAAAATATGTCAGCACACAGGTTGGCGCAAATCTGTATTCGCAAACAACCATTCTGCCGAGATCACCGCTATGTACTCTCTCGCTCACTTATACGTTCAATAACTTTAAAACGCAGAAGGCTGCCGAAAAAACTTCGCACGATTTGTTTGAAGGAACAAACCGGTAATTGCAGGCTGTATATATGGCGTATATATCGACAAAATCCGTATTGGTACGGTGAACTATTCCACCTTAATCCTTTCTCCTTTGGCATGTCCGCAGTATTCCGGTGCATACATGCACTGAATGGTTGGTATGCCATTGGAAAATTCACCGCGCTGAGTTGCAAACATATCGTACTCGAATATGTGAACTCCTTTTGTAAGTCGGCTGATAAAGAAATTTATTGAGGCGTCGCCCACAGATTCATAGTAACCAAGCGCTCTCTGACTTCTATACCCCGACAGTGTGTTTACCGGTTCAAATGCAGCGGCTCGCATATCCTTTAAATGAACATATTCCATTTCGTTTGCTGCGGTGATTTCCATGCTGACGGTTACACGGTCGCCAAGACGGATTGGACGCTCATCGGTTACAGGTTCGAGTTTTATGCCATCGGCAGTGGTAGTCTTAATAAATAATTTTTTTGTTATTTTAATCCCCGCATCGGCTGATTCAATCTTATCCAAGTCTTCAAAATATTGCCAATATGCTGCGCCCCAAGTCAATTTTCGACTGTTGGGTTCGGGACTTACTGTTATACGACCCATTTCAGGATTTATTTCCGACTTATTCCATACTTTTTTGACATAGCCTGTGCCTGCCTCAATATTATTATCGGATATTAACGATGATGTTATTATATTGTTGCCAACAGTTACTGTTGGCATACTGTTATCGGCAATAATATTTTCGCCCTGCAAAAGCAGTGCATATATGGCATCGGCTGTTGCTTTGGTTGTTTTCCAATTATGTGTCTGTTTATGTTTAAGTAACCACAGTTTAAGTTGCTCAACACTCTGCCTGTCGTCCATGATTTCGCTGTATGCTTCAATAATAAGCGCATGAGTTTCTATTGGATTTTTGTGCCACCACCAGCCTGTTTCCGTTTTCCAGTACATTCCATTCTGTTCGCTGTGAATAGCAGTTTCGGACAGTGATTGCATAATTTGTTTCGCCGCTGTATTGTTTTTGCGATGCAGCGCTAAGGCTACCATACCTTTTATGTATGTACTGTGTTTTGTCCAGTACGTTTCCGACTGACGAATGTAGAAGTCTATAGCCTCTTTCGCTTTTCCTTCGCTGATAGCAGGGAAAAAACTGCGAGCGTACAGATAATGTGCTATTATAGCCGTCAGATAATTCTCTTTATATATGTCAGTTCCGTTTTTCGATGCAGTTTCTTTCAGCCTGTCGAAATCTTCAATTACAACTTCATCAAGATATTTTATTGCTCTATGAACAATATTTATGTCGATAAGATTGTTGTTACCTGTCAGTTTATCCAAATGTCCAAAGCCTGCAACAATGAGTTGTGTAATATAGCGATTATTTATATCGCCACGAAACCATGAAAATGCTCCCGATGAATTTTGCATTTCATATAGTTTACGTTTAGATACCTCCAATTCGTTTTTCATTTTATTGACGTCGAAAAGTAGCGCTATGCGACTTCTCTGTTCTGTTTCGGTACTTGCATCGCGCACCCACGGAGTTTCTTCAATCAATATCGATTTAAGTTCGGGATTTTTATCAAGATTGGATTTCAGCGCTTCGGGCTGTAGTGTACTCCACATATCCAATATCTGTTTTATTTTAGGATTACTCGATGCTATGTGCGAGGCAAGCGCATTGGCATAGTACCGATTAAAAGTCTGTTCAGCGCACTCGTGCGGATATTCCATAATATAGGGCAACGACTGTATGGCAGTCCACACAGGATTTGCGGTAAATTCAACTGTATATGAATGATTGTCCAAAGTTTTGCTGGCTGACGATGATTTAATCAATCTATCAAATTCAAATGTTTTTGATTTATCGCCAGCAATATTAAACGGCATAGTTTCTGTTACCAAACTACGGTCGGATAGAACAGGTATAATGCCTTCTTCGCCATCGGAACTGCTGCCCGACGATGCTTTAATCCGATAAAGAATAGCCGACAGTCCTTTGGGAATATACAGTTGCCATTCTTTAATTTGCGAGTTCGATGCTGCAAGTTTAATTGTTTCAGGCAATATTTGTTCTGATAATAATTCTGAATTATCGTAAACAGTACCCAATATTTGATTTACATCATCATAATCATCACCTAATAGTGTTTTATATTCGTTTGATTTATCTGTGGGCGTCACTGTACCGTTTTGTGAATTTTCAGCAATATCCGGTGAATTAATTTTATTATGTTTCATTTCTTTGGCATTGCTCTGTGAATGTCCCGAAATAGTGTTTTCGTTTTGCGATACATTTTCATGAGTATCCCGAACATATATTTCATTTTCTTCATACATTTCTGTTGGCATCATTTGGGTCTCATTAATATTTTTGGTTGAATTTTGTGAATATCCCGATGATGTTTCCGAAGTTTTTTGTTCATCATTGTGAGTTCCCTTTTTTGTGTTTAAAGTTTTTTGTTTATCAGGGTGAACATCATTTTGTCGAACCAAATAATTTTGATTTATATTTGAGGTATTATTACCAATATTTCTATTATCTGCAAAATTATTATGTATATCGTCATAGAATAAACCACTGTTTCCACGCTTATTATCAAGATATATATTTATAGGTTTCATGGTTAATGCATCAAAAAATTCAAGTTGTGTTGCCACATCCAAAGGTTTTTCACCGATATTTGTGAATTTTACATTAAACATCATTGTATCGCCTTCGCGAACAAAGCGTGGCATGTTTGTAAATATCATCAAATCGCGCTGAGCAACAATATCTTTCTGAATATATCCTGTTTTAAGGTCGCTTGTCCATGCAAGCGCCTGAAAATGCCAGCGTGTAAGCGCGTCGGGCAAGGTGAAATTAACCACAGTTTCCCCGTTTTCATTGGCACGCAAAGAAGGATAGAAAAATGCCGTTTCGTTGAAATTTCGTCGTACAGGTATATTTTCAGGCAGTTGTTCTGCTGTTTGTTGGCTCTCTGCTATATACGCATCATCAGAAGCGCTGTAAGCTGCGCTTGCTTCCGCAAAATCCATGCTTTTATTCTCGCTTTTACTGGCAGTCCCTCTGACCATTAATCCGGCTACTTTGCTACTTAACGATTTTTTGGCAGATCCGAAAGCCGTAACTACTATGTCATCAGGATTAACCCTGCTGAGATGATAACCCGAATACAAAGAATTATATGCACGAAAAGACTGTTTAAACGTTGATGGTTTTACTATTGCCTGCATACTATTGTTTGTATTAAAGGATGCTGTGTTCCATCTTGAAAAGTACTCTGTAGGTCGCCATGGATTAAACTGTAAATTATTAGTAACAAAAGCGTCAAGCGAGGCGTCGTACATCGAGGCAAGCAGCTCGGCGTTGGCAGGCTCATTCTTTATATCCTTAATTGTAATGCGCCATTCATCAGCCTCTCCCGGACTGAGCCGGTCGCGGAAAGAGGCAAGTTTGATGTCTAAATTTTTATTATTATATGGTATTTTGACTGTAAAATCATCTTCATGGCGGAAATTATTATGTATCAGGTTTACCGACATGAAAATATTGCCTCGATGTTTTTCTTTTACGGGAATATCCAATATCTGCGTGCCGGCATTAAGATGAAGTATTCGCTCTTCGAGCAAACTATCATCTTTACCTCTCAATTGAAATAAAACCGCAGCCTTATTATATGCAGAACCAACCAAAACTTTTACCACATCATCGGGTTGCGCTGCGTTGATAAGCGGCTCAAATATAAGTCCATCGCTGAGCGGCTTCTCCGGCGTGTCGAAAGAAACGAGCCTAAAAAAGTGAGAATGCTCAATCTGTTCACCATAATTATCGCTCACCAACAGATTGATACGGTACATTCCCTGCTTCCACTTGGCGGCGTCGGCAAGTATAAAATTCAGCGAATCGACGCTGCATTGAAATTCGCGGTCAAGCACAGTTTTATCAACCGTCCATGTTTTCATGTCATCCTCATTATCATAGACATTAAACGGAAAAAGTTGCTTAAACTCCTCGCGCGACATGGCAAATCTGTCGGGACGTTTGGGTTGTGTTTCGGGCGATATAAAGGGTCTGTTCTCAATCTGTTTATTTCGTGGAATAAGTACTCCGGGCTCGTGCAGGCGATTGATTGTTATTGTTCCGTTAAGTATTTGCGGTTTACCGTTAATTTCAGGCTTTTTACCATTGACATTCAGCGCCGAAACAGAAATATTTCGCAAACTGTCGCGGTTCACTGTTTTGTCAAAATCAGTTGAAATAATCAGCGACTTATATCCAACATTAACAATAGTTTCAGCACTGTGCGTCTCACCGTTAATATCGCTTACCTGCGCAATAACCTTATAACGAAAAACCGGATGTGTATTTTTATTAGCCGTATTATTTGGAATTGCTCTGAAAGTCAATTCAAACTTGCCCTTGCTATCTGTTGTATCAACTCCGTTAGCCACCTGCTCCGAGCCGGAATTATTCGGTGCTCCCCACCACCATCTCCATAATGGATAGATAGTTTCGCGAACTACTCTCCATTCGACCTTAGCGCCGTCCACAGCATTGCCCGAATATGCTTTTGCATAACCGGCGACGGTAACGTTGTCGCCCAAACGGGGGGCGGATTTAAGCGTGTCGAAAACAGCCTCAAATTTAGGGCGTTTGTAGTTTTCAACACGGAAATTTTTTCTCGACAAACTCTTTTCCGCATAAATCATCATACTGCCTGTAAGAATGCTGGCAGGTATAATAAAACTTCCTGTAAACGAGCCAAATTCGTTGCTCACAGTTTCAATTTCGGCAAGTTTGTCTCCCGTAACATTCTGTAATTTCACGGTCTGATGATATTTATTAACCACACTTGGAGTACCGTCCGCGCTGTACCTCATTACCAAGCCTTTGAAATATACGGTTTGTCCGGGTCGATATATTGCACGGTCGAGAAAAAACAGAGTTTGAGGCTTGGACTCTTCGTGGAAATCTCTTGAAAACCAGTGTATATTAGCATCAGAATACTGCTCTCTTCCCCGTTGAAGCATAAAGTAGAATGCTTCATTAATTTTACTGTTATCGTAAGGAATGACAGCCTGTCCGAGCCTGTCGGTAACAAATTCCATATCAGTAAATGGAATATACTCATTACCTGTTTTTCCATTATGTTTTAGCGTATATAACTTAATGCTGACCCCATCCATCGGCAAGCCGGTTTCGCGATGTGCAACATGTATCCTTGTTTTAGAGCCATTATTTTCAGACTTAGTGATATACGACATCGAAGTAACCCAGATACGATTTTCGTTCAGCACAATGGAATTACCGTTAAAGAGACTGTCGTTTGAGGTGATAATCAGGTAGTATCCGGCTTTTAAGCGCGGAAGAGCAATATCGGTAGAATGAGGTTGAAAGTCGCCGTCGTCAGGAAGATTTATTTTTACTTCTATTGGTGATTTTTGTTGCTGATAAAGGTATGAATACCAGTCAATATTCTCATGTTTTCTGGCTGAATAATTCGGATTATACTTAGACGCTTCCACAAAACCAACCGGAATAATTCTGACATATAATTCCGATATATTTTTATAAGATACATTTGCAAGAATTGGTTTGTCGGGAAGTGCCGCATTATCAGTGGAAATTATCAGATACGGCTTTGTGATATTACCTTTCAGATATTGGCAGTTTTTAGCGCCAAAAGAGTTGGGATATTTTTGTATCATATCGTCAATCATCTCAATAGCCTGCTTTTTCTTCCACTGAACCGCCTGGTTTGTATAATGATTGTAGGCATTCCCCTGCCTATCCAGCGACAGCGCCACACGGTAAGTTATCTCTGCGCACGAGGGATGCGCAGAATATTTATTAGCAAGCCGATACAGAGAATTTAGATAAAGACTGTCGCGTGTCGGCAACTTGCAGTACTTATGTACCATGTCGAGACGGAACAAATCGGCGTCGATAAGCGCCGTAGTATCAGCCCTGTCGATATGAAACGCAATAATACGGCGCATCATATTAATTGCCCGAAGTTTCAACGAGCCGCTGTCGATATCGGAACTAATTTCCTTATTTACAAATTCTTCGGCGGGAGCAAAGCAGCTTGCCTCCGGCAAAAATTTTTTTACAGGGTTAACCACCATCATATCATGAATCTGATAAAAATCAACAATATAGAATGCCAGAAAGTCCCACAGCGTCGGACGGAACACATTCATGGCAGTATCGGGCTTGAACATCATATCCTTGAAATCGTTACTTGGCAAGGCTTTTAGCATATCCATATTATCGAGCGCGGCTCTGTGATGCTCCTCCCAGCAAGCCAAAAAAGTGTGATAATCCCAAGTACGCACATCATTGACAATCACCTCATTTTGAAGACGCTTGTTTACAGTTACGGCATTGTTAATATAATAATCCCAGTAACAATCGGCAGCAACAGTATGTAGTATGTTCTTTAACGGACAGTTTGCCTTAGCAATTGCCTCCTCAATTTTGACAATATTGTTAAAGAGGGCGTCCTCCTCCGAAAAATCGTGAATATTAACCTGATAGATAAAAGCACGAGCCATTTGCGGTACATTATTTTCACGGCTTGCCGCCGCGAGAACATTGTCGAGCAGTTTCTTTGCCGATATAGGCTGATAGATATTTATTAAACTGTCGATGCGTTTCCATTCAGCCTCATAATGATAGTGCTGAGCATTTATGCCGGACAATCCTGCCAGCAGGAATGCAAATACAAAAATCGTTGTCTTCATGATTGTAATATTAAATTTTTTGCAAAAGTATATCTATATAATTCAAAGATTTCATGTGTGTCAATAAAAATCAAGCCCGCTGCCTAAACCGCCTACCGTACTCGAAGTACAATTTTTTTGTTTTTTTTATATTTTTGAGGCGCTAACAAATATGTATAGTTCTCAAATTCAGCGGAACATTATAAATTCGGCTGCGGACTTGACGGTGCAAAGATAGTGCTTTTTGCTGAGAATACAATAAAAAAGAATTTTTTTTACGAATACCATATTGAACACCTCAAAAAAAGATTCAACCTTCGTTGACCGGATTTCCATATTTCAGATTGATTTACTACCTTTGCGGCGTTTCTTTTTTAGGAAAATATACAGAAATATAAAGAATATCAGAAATATGAGTAATGTAAATTACGGAAGTGAAAACATTATTACGCTCGATTGGCAGGAACATATACGCCTGCGTCCGGGTATGTATATCGGAAAACTGGGTGATGGAACTTATCACGACGATGGCATTTATGTACTTCTTAAAGAGGTGCTTGACAATTCTATCGACGAATATACCATGGGTTTTGGAAAATCGATCAATATCACTGTTACCGATACGGGCGAGGTTTCGGTGAGGGATTTCGGACGCGGTATCCCGCTCGACAAGGTGATTGACGTCGCCTCAAAAATGAATACAGGAGCAAAATACGATTCCAGCGCTTTTCAAAAATCGGTGGGACTTAACGGCGTGGGTATAAAGGCGGTAAATGCGCTCTCTACAAGGTTTGAAATCACCTCGTTCCGCGACGGCAATTATTCGAAGGCTGTTTTCAGCAAAGGTATCCTGACCGAAGAGGAACAGGGTGAAACAAAGGAAAATAACGGTACTTTTGTGATTTTTATGCCCGATGCTGACGAACAGATTTTTGGGAATTTCAAATTCAATACCGACTATATCGAAACGATGCTGAAAAACTATACTTTCCTCAATTCGGGGCTGAAAATAGTTTTCAACGGCACAGGCTATCAATCGCAAAACGGGCTGCTCGACCTGCTGAACAGCAATCTCAACGAAGAACCGCTGTATGCGCCCGTTCACCTGAAATCGCAGGACATAGAGGTGGCAATAACCCATATTTCATCGAGTTACGGCGAAAGTTTCTATTCGTTTGTCAATGGTCAGCATACCACTCAGGGAGGTACGCACTTGTCGGCGTTTAAGGAGGGTCTGGTGAAGACCGTCAAGGAGTTTTATCGCAAGGATTTCGATTCGGACGATATCCGCACGTCGATTGTTGCCGCAATCAGTATCAGAATACAAGAGCCTGTGTTTGAGTCGCAAACAAAAACCAAACTCGGCTCAAAGGACATGTCGCCGGGGGGCGCAACAATACGCAATTTTATTGTGGACTTCCTGAAACAGACGCTCGACAACTATCTGCACAAAAATCCCGGCGTGTCGGACATCCTGTTGAAAAAAATTATCGAAGCAGAAAAGGAACGCAGGGCGATTTCGGGCATCAAAAAAATGGCTCGCGAAAAAGCAAAAAAAGCCAGTCTGCACAATAAAAAACTGCGCGATTGCCGAATACATCTCAATACAAAAAATGAACAGGCAGAGGAATCGACAATTTTTATCACCGAAGGCGATTCGGCAAGCGGCTCAATCACCAAATCGCGCGATGTGAACACTCAGGCAGTGTTCAGTTTACGGGGTAAACCGTTGAATACTTTCGGCAAAACAAAACGCATAGTTTACGAAAATGAGGAGTTTCATCTCCTTCAGGCAGCCCTGAATATCGAGGAGGACATTAGTAATCTGCGATATAACAAAGTGGTGATTGCTACCGACGCCGATGTGGACGGAATGCATATCCGCTTGTTAATCATTACTTTTTTTCTTAATTTCTTTCCCGATCTCATCCGGCAGGAACATGTTTATATTCTACAAACGCCGCTGTTCAGGGTCAGAAACAAAAAGAAAACCGTTTACTGTTACAGCGACGATGAAAAGGAAAAGGCAATCAAACAACTTGGAAATGTGGAGATAACACGCTTTAAAGGGCTGGGAGAAATTTCGCCGGACGAATTTGCCGGATTTATTGGCAAAGAGATTCGTCTCGACTCGGTGAAGCTGAGTAACAACGATATTATACACGACCTGCTGACGTTCTACATGGGAACAAATACTCCCGATCGCCAAAAATTTATTATCGAAAATCTGAAATCAGAAGAAGAATTAGGGGTGTGATAAATTTTTGATTGTTAGATTATTAGATTTATGGCAATAAAATCCAAGTCCGTGTGGAGCAGTATGTTATCGTTGATTTTGCCGGCGTTGTCCTGCGGGATTTGGATTGCAGCCTGTCCGCCGCAGGTATTAACCACTAATCGTTAATCACTAATTTTTCGGTTAAAGGTGGAAAATGGGCGAAAAAAATCGCCCTCGAACAGGCTTGGCAAAGGATTTAGGCAAAATTTAATTTTGTTGATAATCAATAATATGTCATAAAAAAAGAAAATAAATTGAATAAAAATTTTGCAGAATAAAATAAAACACCTACCTTTGCGGCTCGAAATTTAATACAAAATTTGTTATTGTAATGTACGCAATTGTAGAAATAGCAGGTCAACAGTTTAAAGTTGAAAAAGACCAGAAACTCTATGTAAACCGTCTGGAGAACGCCGAAGGCGACTCCGTGAGTTTCGGAAAAATCCTGCTGATTGATGATGACGGTAAGGTTAAAATCGGCACACCTGTGATTGAAGATGTCGTTGTTACTGCAAAAGTATTGAAACATGTCAAAGGCGACAAAGTCATTGTTTTCAAGAAAAAACGCAGAAAAGGATACAAGGTGAAAAACGGACACCGTCAGCATTTTACCCAAATCCAGATAGAAAATATTGCATAATTAATTCGAAAAAAACAGTAAAATGGCACACAAGAAAGGAGTTGGAAGTTCAAAAAACGGACGCGAATCACACAGTAAACGTTTAGGTGTGAAGATTTTTGGAGGACAGATTGCCAAAGCAGGCAACATTCTGGTACGCCAAAGAGGTACAGTCCACAATCCGGGCGAAAATGTAGGTATCGGTAGAGACCATACCTTGTATGCTCTGATTGACGGAACGGTTGTTTTCAGAAAGAAATCAAACGCAAAGTCCTATGTATCAATTCAGGCACAAGCCTGATCGAATGTCCTCCGGACAAAGACAAATAAAAGCCGCCCTGAGAGCGGCTTTTTTGTTTTGTGCAATTCAAAAATGTACATCGCCGGATATATTTTGTAAATAAACATCGGGATAGAACATAGTGCAAATGTCGCTAAAATTAACACTATGAGCAACACGCTGATACGTGACCTGAATACTTTTCTTTCTT
>JAITIA010000014.1 GCA_031279695.1 Prevotellaceae bacterium
GATATGGGGCATTACTGGTGTCGCTATGGCAATACTGATACGATGAGACTCCATTTTGTATTGCAATTCCAGCAATTGGAAGAAAACCGACATGCCACACAGTTGGAACTGAAAGATTCTGTGGTGAAATTAGATGGCGAAGCAATAGTAAGTCTCAAAAATATACCTTTTGCGGCAAACAATGATGCTTACCAAAAAATGTCGGCGCGGATTGAAAAACTTAACGAAAAAGTAACCCGCTACCGCGAGAAAGTAAAAAAAGACCCCAACGACCTCGACTACCGGCAAGACTTGATTGAAGCATTGAAAGAGTTAGACGAAGTAAGCAAGGAACTCGAACAGCACGAAACTTTTCTGTTCAACATTGCCAAAACCTTTGCACAGCAGGCCGGCAAAGCTTGTACCGAGCGGATGCGGCGGGCGCAGGAACTTTTTGAGCAGGGCAAAGCCGCAGAAGCCAACGGCATACTCGACGCCGAAGACCTCAACCGCGATATTGCAGCAAATTTGCGCCGCTGGGAACAGGACAAAGCCCGCGTAGAAGAAGACCGCAAAACGTTGCTGCTGAACATAGACGAACTGCTGCTGAAAACCCAAACCGCCATGGCAGATACTTCGCTTACAATTCCCCTGCGTTTCCGGCAAACCTGCGACGCCTACAACAAAGCCATTGACCTGCAACGAAAATTGGATGTAGATAAGGCAGATTTAGCAGAAACACTGTTTGATTACGCGTATCTTTTACATGAGTTTAAACATTATAAAGAAGTGGGGGTGTTATATACCGAAGCGTTAACAATCCGCCGACAGTTAGCGGAATCCAACCCCGACGCTTATTTGTCGTATGTGGCTATGACGTTGAATAATTTGGCTAATTTACACAGAAAAACCAATCGTTATGACGAAGCGGAAAAAGAATATTCCGAAGCGTTAACAATCCGCCGACAGTTAGCGGAATCCAACCCCGACGCTTATTTGTCGGATGTGGCTATGACGTTGAATAATTTGGGGATTTTACACAGAAAAACCAATCGTTACGGCGAAGCGGAAAAAGAATATACCGAAGCATTAACTATCTACCGACAGTTAGCGGAATCCAACCCCGATGTTTATTTGTCGGATGTGGCTATGACGTTGAATAATTTGGAACTTTTACACGGCAAAACCATTCCGCCGAAATATGATTATGCTGAAATTTTTAGCGAAGGTTTTGCAAGCGTAAGATTAAACGGAAAATGGGGATATATCGACAAAACAGGTAAAGAAATCATTCCGCTGAAATATGATGATGCTGACTGGTTTCACGAAGGTTTTGCAAGCGTAAAATTAAACGAAAAAAAGGGATTTATCGACAAAACAGGCAAAGAAATCATTCCAATGAAATATGATGATGCTGGCTGCTTTAGCGAAGGTTTGGCAAGAGTAAAATTAAACGAAAAATGGGGATTTACCGACCAAACAGGCAAAGAAATCATTCCGCTGCAATATGATTTTGCATACGGTTTTAGCGAAGGTTTGGCAAGAGTAACATTAAACCAGAAATGTGGATTTATCGACAAAACGGGCAAAGAAATCATTCCGCTGAAATATGATGATGCTGACACTTTTAGCGAAGGTTTGGCTCCCGTAAAATTAAACGAAAAATGGGGATTTATCGACAAAACAAGCAAAGAAATCATTCCGTTGAAATATGATGCTGGCTGCCATTTTAGCGGAGGTCGGGCATACGTAAAATTAAACGGCGAATGGTTTTATATTGATAAACTGGGGAATAAAATAACATAAACATATATTCAGACAAATGAAAAAAATAATGGACTTTTTGGACAGACAATACATAATGATACCTATTTGTATTTTTTATTTGGTCTTCGATACGATATTCATAAAAAAGATTTATCTTTGCAGAATTAAAAATTAGATATAACAACATGAACGCATTGTATTTCAGTATAAAACAGGACAAACGGCGAACCCCGAAAAGCCGGAACAGAGTAGGGAGTAATTTAAAAGTTAAAACATTATGTTAACAGAAATTTATTCAGTAAATGAGACGTCGGAAGACAATTCAGGTTGTTGCGACGCTTTCGGTTACGGCTGTAAATGCACGTGCCAGACAAGCTAAACGCTTGGGGGGCAGGATTTGAAACGACGTTTTTGTTCTGCCCCTTTTTTTGTTAAACAAATAAAAAGTAAAAAAATGGCATACGATAAAAAATTAAGCGAACTCAATTCGCATACTATTTACATCATTCCCGCAGGCGAATATTTTAAAAAACAGGAAGATGCATGTTTTCTGGTCTATTCGCCCTTAGCCAATGTTTTCTTTTTGTCGTTACCTTCCGAAGTGGAAAATATGGAACAACAGTTGAAAACCGGTGAAACAAATAATACCCTTAACCGTCTGCTCAACTGTTCTTTTCCTAAGAAAGTGAACGACTTGGACACTTTTTGCACTCTGCATTTGCTGCTCAACGAAAAGTGCAATTTTCGCTGCAAATACTGCTATTCGGCAGTCGGACGCTCGTCCGCCGAACTGTCGATGGACGATATTGACGTTACACTCAACTATTTTCTGTCGTCGCAACGCAAGGCGCCGGCAATGCGCAGCGTCGTTTTTATGGGTGGCGGCGAGCCGACCCTGTCGTGGAACATATTGGAACAATCAACGGTTTTGGCAGAACAGATTGCCGCCAAAAACGGAATTAAAGTCGATTTCTCGCTGATAACCAACGGCTCGATACTGAACGACCAGATGCTGGATTTTATGAAAACACATAAATTTACCGTACAGGTTTCGTTTGAAGTATTGCCTGATATACAAAATGCACAACGCGGCATGAACGACACGGTGGCGGCAAATGTACTCAAACTTTCGGAGGCAAACATCTCAAACTATGTGCGTTCGACAATTACCGACGCCAACGTTGATTTGCTTGCCGAAATGGTACGCTACTGTCAGGCAAATTTTCCCGACCTCAAAAAACTAAGCTGTCAATATGTAATCGACGCCGAATATTTTACTTCGGAAGCAATTGTGCAGGACTATTTCAATCGCTATTCCCGTTCATTTGTAGAAGCAACAAAACAGGCAAAGAAAACGGATTTGGAATTGCGATTTTCTTCATCGCATCTGATGAATTATTCCCAACGCGAAAAATTCTGCTGCGATATTATTTGCCTCACGCCTTATGGCTCATTTACAACCTGTCCCGACGTTTCGTCGCCCAAAGAAGGCGATTATGAACAGGCAATTTTCGGAAAAATTGAAAACAGCGAAATTATTTTCGACCAAGAGGCTTTTGCCCGATTGACTTCGGGAAGTATCCACAGTATCGAACAGTGCCAAACATGTTGGGCAAGATGGAATTGCGGCAGCGGATGTCCAAACTGCCGTCGCGTGCTTTCTGCGGAAACAATCGACGGTATTTGTGATTTTTATCGCCGCATGTTGCGCCAAGACCTGATGTCCGAACTCGCGTTTAAATACGAAAAAGCCACAGGGAAAGACTTTTATCAAGATATAGCCACAAAATTAGAAAACAGTTAAAAAATGAAATATCCCGCACTTTCCGAAAATAATATTTTTCCCGTTCCTGTCGGCGATTTCTGGCAGGTTGAGCCTGAACGTCTGTTTATTGTGTATGCGCCGCTCAATTTGCAGTTCTTTCTTGCCACGCAAAAATCGGTCGATGAATTAGAAAAAAATATTACCGACATAAATTTATGCAACGAACAGCAAATAAAATTATTCGATACGCTGAAAACAATCGGCAAAACGCCTGTACATTATTTGCCCAAAACAGTGGACGACCTGTATCAGGTTGATTTGTTGCTGAATAATACCTGTAATTTCCGCTGTACCTATTGTTATTCTGCGGCAGGACGTTCGCAAGGAGAGGTTAAATTTGAGCAGGTTAAAGCCGTTGTCGATTATCTGTTTTCACGCAAACAGACCAAGCCTTATATCATTGATTTCAGCGGAGGTGGCGAGCCTTTGCTGAGTTTTCCTCTGATGCAGCAAACCATCGAATATATCGAAAAAATTGCCTCAGCAAAAAACTGTTTTTACAATATCGGGCTGGTAACAAACGGCAGTCTCATCACTGCTGAAATAATTGAATATCTGAAAAATAAAAATATTAATATGACAGTGTCGTTCGAGATTTTACAGCATTTGCAAGACATGGAACGCGGAAGTTACGCAACGGTGGCAAAAAATATTGATCTGATGCTCGACTGCGATTATTCCTTTGGTATTCGCACCACTTTTACCCCTGAAAGCGTGCCGTATATGACGGAAATGATTGAGGAATTACACCGGCGTTTTCCACGAATCGGCAAAGTGATTTTCGACACGGTGCTCTCGCCCGATATTTTCAATACTCCCGAAATGCTAAACGATTATTATACTGCTTTTCTCGACAATTATTTTGCGGCAAAAAGGCGGGGCAAGGAACTGAACGTCAATGTCGAAAGCATTGCAGTAGAAACCCTGTCGATTTTGCGCGAACGCACCTGCGCAGGCAAAATTACGCTCACACCCGAAGGCGCAATATCGTGCTGTTCGCGCGTTTCGTCGTCAAAGGAAGCGCTTTACAATCAATATGTTTACGGCAAAATTGATACTGATAATAAATTAATTTTTGATGAAGACAAATTGCGGCAAATTGTTTCGGAAAACAACATCTACAGTCAGCCGTTTTGTGGCGACTGTTTTGCCAAATGGAATTGCGGCGGCGGTTGTCGTCTTTTCCACCAATTGTTTACATCCGAATTTCTGAAACCCAAATGCGATTTTACCCGTCAAGGGCTTAAACTGGAAATATTTCACCTGCTGTGCGCTAATTTTGAACGTCAGCAAAACAGAAATTTACACAGTTATATCAGCGAAAAAATAAAAAACGGGGAAATCTGAAAATAATTTTGTGAAATGAAGCGATTGAATGTATTATTTGTGATACCACGTTATGTAAGTTATGGAAACAGCGGACATTATGTGATGCCAATGGGCACATTGTATGTGTCGTCGGCATTGAAACAGGCAGGTATTGCCAATGTGTTTACACTCAATCTGAACCACAGCAAAGGCAAAGAAAAAGAAATACTTTCTGACTGTATTCACAATAACCATATTGATGTTTTTTGCGTCGGCGGTCTGTCGGGCGAATATGCCGATATTGCCCGAATGGTCAGATATTCACGGCAAATAAAACCCACGCTCACAATTGTTTGTGGCGGCGGCATCATCACAGCAGATCCAAAAACAGCAATGCAGGCATTGCCGGAAGTGGATTACGGCGTAATTGGCGAAGGCGAAACAACAATTGTGGAATTAATCGATGCATTGCAGAAAAACACATCCGCTGCTCAAATTAACGGGCTAATATTCAGCAGTAATCAACAGTTTATTATTAGCCCTCGCCGTCAGGAAACCGGCAATCTCGACGAAATTCCCTTACCCGATTATGAAGGATTCGACTACGGAACATATCTTTGCGAAAATCCCGATATGAGCGATGAAGGGCGTTCATACACACAGATTTCCGTCATTGGCGGTCGTTCATGTAAATATCACTGTACTTTCTGCTTTCACCCTTCGGGCGAAAAATATCGCCAACGGTCGCTCGATTCTATTTTTACCGAAATAGATTATCTGCTTGCAAAATACAACGTTACATACATAGCACTGCGCGAAGAACTTTTTGCAACCGACAACCGGCGTGTTGCTGAATTTTGCAGCAGAATGGAAAAATACAGTTTTGAATGGTCGATACAGTTACGAATAGACAGCATAAACAGTCAGTTAGTTAATACATTGAAAAACACGCACTGCCGCTATGTTTTTGTCGGCGTCGAAAGCGCTCACAACGATATTCTGAAAAGTATGCGCAAAGGTATTACCGTTCAACAGATTGAAACGGCTTTGAATATGCTTGCCGAAGCAAATATTTCCAGCCGGTCGGGTATTATTTTTGGCGATAAGGCGGAAACTTTACAGACGGCGATGTGTACATTCGACTGGTACAGAGCGCATAAAAGCCGCAACCGTATGTTTGTGGACATGATAATTGCTTTTCCGGGTTCGCAATTGTATATCGACGCCTGCAATGAAGGTAAAATTCCTGATACTGTGCAGTTTCTGAAGGACGGCTGCCCGATTGTCAATGTTTCCCGACTTTCGGATACCGATTTTTTACATATAGTTAATATGGTTGAAGGTGAAAATCAACGAAAATATCAGGTAAAACAGTACAGAAAAAGAAGGAAAAAAATTGTTCTGGCAACAAGCGGACAGTCGTTTTTGCGTGAACAAATAATCAAAGAACAATCGTTTCAAATAATCGGTCTTGTTGATTTCCGTCCGGAAACAAATAAAGATATTAAAATTCAAATAATCAACGGAATAAATTTCTATAATTACGACAATGATATTCATTTTTTTGAACAATGGTTACGCAAATTACAACCCGACCTGCTTGTGGTTTATAAAATGCCTTTTCTTTTGCCCGAAAGTATTTTTAACTTACCGAAATGTGGCTCAATCAATATACACCCTTCATTATTACCAAAATACAGAGGCGCAAATCCCTGGTTTGAAATATTTAAAAACGCAGAGAAATCGAGCGGTGTAACAATTCATAAAATTGATAAATATGCCGATCACGGAAAAATTATGGCTCAAACAAAATTCGATATTCCCAACGGAAGCGGGATGCATAATTTATCTGATTTACAGGCGGAAGCAGAAAAACTCGCCTTTCCGTTATTAGTGTCGGTAATAGCAAATATAAACAACGAAAATTAATTTAATAAAAATAATAATGATGAAAAAAAATCACTTGAATATCAAAAATTTTTATCTGTTTACAATTACAATTCTGCTTTTGCTGTGTCTGATAATTGTAACACTTTCGCTTTTCTCAAAAACAGTTGAACAAATAGATCCTCCCCGCTCTTATCTTACTAAATTTGACGACATAATAAATCTTGTGTCGGCTCTTTTACTTGGATTTATTGCTCTTATGTTTTCGATTTATACCTATTACAAAAAACAGGAGCAAATTTCTATCAAAGAAGAGTTTCAGAAAGAAATTCTGTATGATATAATCAAGCGTTTCTATCGTAACCGGATTTTTATTTATTCCATAAAATGGAATTTGCAGAAAGGTGATACTGAGAAAAAATATTATCCGTCGGAATCTTATTTTTTACTCTTTAAAATTCCATACGAAACCATTTTAATGGAAAAATTCAATAAAGCAGGAAAATATAACAAACTGCTTGAGTTTGCTTTGCGCATCAGAGAGTTTAACGAATTGTGCGATATTACCAAAGAACATTATCAGAATAAAAAGATTGAGATAAAACAAAAAGATATTGAAATAAACCGTTTGGCAGGAAAATCAAGTTTTCTTGCTAAGGAAACAATGATAATAATGTGTGAATTAGGATTTTTGCCCCCTCCAAAAGGAAATAATTACACGGACGCCGTCATGCAAATTAAATCGCATATCGAATATCTTGCAAAAAGAAGAGATGAACTTTATGCCCATTTTCCTATTGACGAAGATTTGTTTAAAGAGGTGATAAGAAAACGTGGAATTGCTAAGGATCTGAGAGTAAAAAAGAACGAGCAGGAATTTTTTGAGGACGAAGTACAATTAACCGACACAATGAATAAAGCAATTGCATTGGAAATTCCAGCAATTGAATTGATAAACTTTTAAATAATAAAAATAATGAACAAAGAATTTCTCCAACAACTGCTTGCAACCGACAGTGTTGCAGGCGATGAAAGCGATGCGGCAGACCTGTTCTGCAAATATTTGCAAAGCGAATGCACCATTGAACGCGATATAATTGGAAACGTTTATGCCGTTCTGAATCCTGCAAGCGAGCGCCGGCTGATGATTGAAGCGCATATCGACGAAATTGGTTTTCAAGTAACATATATCGACGACAGCGGCTTTGTTTATGTCCGTCAAAACGGCGGAATTGACTGCGCCTGTCTCCCCGGCTCGCAGGTTGTTGTCAAAACCCGCAGTGGCGAGCGGCTGGCAGGCGTTATCGGCAAACGTCCAATTCATATTCAGACGCAGGACGAACGCGGCAAAGTGTCCGAACTCGAAGATCTGTGGATAGATACGGGCTTGACCGCCGATGAAGTGAAACAAAAAATATCGGTTGGCGACACGGTTTCGTATTGCAGTAATTTTTTGCAACTCAGCGAAAACCGTATTTCTTCAAAAGGAATAGATAATAAAATTGGCGTATATATTGTGGCAGAAACCATGAAAGCGCTGTCGGAAAAACAGTTGAACACAGGCGTCTTTGGCGTTGCATCGGTGCAGGAAGAGGTTGGATGCAAAGGCGCAAAAGTGAGTGGATATAAGGTAAATCCGCAAACAGCCATCTGCATCGATGTGGGTTTTGCCACCGACACGCCCGATATTTCCAAAAAGAAATACGGCGATATTGCTCTGGGACGCGGCATTACGGTTACGTCGCACACCGACAGTAACCGGCAACTTTCGCTATTTGCCGAAAACATTGCGCAGGCAAACAATATCCCTTTCCAGCTTGCAGCACACCACATTGCCAGCGGCGGCACCGATACGGTAGCCGTTCAACTTTCGCACAGCGGAGTGAAAACGCTTTTACTTGCCGTCCCCTGTCGCTATATGCACACACAGGTGGAAATGTGCGACTTGCGTGATGTGCAGGCCGCAATCGACCTGCTGGTGCAAATGGTGTGCGCAATTGATAAAGAGATTAATGATTAATGCCTGCGGCGGAATTGTTTGAACTGTGATTTTAGAGTGATTTTAACGGATTTTACTTATATACAATATTGATAAACAGACATATATCTATGTTTTCTTCATCAATCTGTTGCTGCATATTTGTATAACATCTTGTTTTTCAATAATATATACATATACGTCTTTTCAACAAAATTTTGCTGCAAAGGCAAACAAAATTTTGCAAATAAAATCATGATTTCGCTAAACATTGACAATCAATCGCATAAAAATTTATTCTGTTGCTACAAAAACGAACTTTTTGCATTATTTCGTTGATATACAACACTCTATTAAAGTAAAATCCGTTGAAATCAAAAACTACTATCTGGCTGATTACAGGATATATACGTGATATAGGAGCGCAAGTTGCTTTAAAAACACAATCCAACGCCGAAAACATGCCTCATTTGTCCGATATAGTCGGTAGCGTTTTTATCAAGCGCATAACGATATTGGAAAGTATATCGCAAGGCTATTCCTATTTTGTTCGACAGTCTGATTTTGCCCAAAAGCCCTGCTTCGGGAGAAATTGCATGATAAAGGTTCAGTTTCAATTTTACGTTTTCGGACTCGTTTTCCACTACCCCGTCTGCAAGATATTTCCCCGTGCCTGTATATCCTGGTCCGAAAAATATCCATACAGGATTAACGATTTTAATTGTCCAGCCGAATGAGATGTTCAGTTCTGGTCTTAATTTCTCGTCGCCATCGGTACGAAGCAGTTCAAACACGTCGGAATTAAGCCGCAGTGTGAAATAACCGCCAGTCTTACGATTCTTGTATTTACCCGTAGAAATTCCTATTGGAACATCGCGTGCATATTCGTATGTAAGAACATGCGGCAACTTTCGTTTATTTTCGATTTCCTTAATGCCGGCAAAAGCCAACGAGGATTCGTTGCAGGAATTTTCAATAATTTTTTTATACAAAAGCTCTGCCTGTTCAAAATCTTTTTCGTCGAAATAACTTTTTGCCATTTTCAAGGTGAATGTACAAAAATTTTTCTGTTCTCCCTTCGCTTTCTCCAGGTTATTTGCATTATATCCGTCATTGGGATTTTTTTCGAGAATTTTTTGACAGTATTTTATCGCTTCGGCATAATTCGAGCGGGCGAGGTGGGCGTCGGCCTGCCTGCGCCACAGCATCACAGAGTCTATGATTGCAAGGCGTTTGTCGATTTCTGTATGGTTTTCCGCGATGGGACATTCTTTCGCCATTTCGTATTTTTTTCTGGCGTCTTCGTATATCCCGCTCTGGAATAGATTTAAGCCCTCTCGCATCAGTTGAATATCGCAACGGACGAGCGTGGAATCGGGATCGAACAGATGATAGTTCAATTGCTGTCGGGGATGCAGAAACCAATTCATAGTCAAGGGAGAAAAACCGTCGACGTGAATGGTTAGTCCGTTGGCCTCTCGTCCTTTGCTGGCGTCGAAAACCAAGTGATAATTAATATTTGTTCCGATGGTATCGGTCTTTGCCGGCGGTTTT
>JAITIA010000044.1 GCA_031279695.1 Prevotellaceae bacterium
TAGTGTCTGTCCATAAAGTCGGTCAAAATATTATTGTAACATGAAGGGCTGAGCAATCAAGCAATCCGTAGGATTGCATCGCTCGGTAGAAATGGTTGCCAAAGAATATCTTGCATCCCGCAGGGATGCATCCCTGCGGGATGCATCCCTGCGTGTGTGTGATGATGTTCTACCGAGCGATGCATCTCTACGAGATGCAAAAACCGCAGCCGCCATGCAAACAGTGCAGCCCTCTGCAAAACGCTTTTTATTCATATTATATATGTGTATCCGACTTTATAGACAGACACTAAATAGTGTCTGTCTATAATTTTCGACAAAAATAGATAAAAATTATGACTTATCAATTATCGAATGGTTTCGGGGCAGTCGAGAAAATCCGTGACGGGATTTGCAGCCTGATTTTGTGTTTTTTCCTTAGAGTTAATCATTAACCAGACTTTGTAATTTACAGAGATTGTAATATGCCGACTGTTTGTGCATCAGTTCATCGTGAGAGCCTTGTTCCACAATCTGTCCGTCGTGGAGAACGATTATCATATCGGCATTGCGAATTGTTGAAAGTCGGTGAGCGATAACTATTGAGGTGCGGTTTTGCATAAGGCGCAGCAGAGCGTCCTGCACAAGTTTTTCCGATTCGGTGTCGAGCGCCGACGTTGCTTCGTCGAGAATCAGTATGGGGGGGTTGCGGAGAATGGCGCGGGCAATCGACAGTCGCTGACGCTGTCCGCCCGACAGCCGATTGCCGCGATCGCCAATATTGGTATTGTAGCCTTCATCGAGTTTGACAATAAATTCGTGAGCGTTGGCAATTTGCGCGGCTTGGCGGACGTTTTCCTCCGTTGCGCTTTCCCAGCCAAAGGCTATGTTGTTGAACACCGAGTCGTTGAACAGAATAGATTCCTGATTGACAATGCCCATCAGGCTGATAAGTTCTTTGGGCTGATAGTCGCGGATATTGACGCCGTCGATTTTCAGTTCGCCTCCGGTTACGTCGTAGAAACGCGGAATCAAATCAACCATAGTCGATTTGCCCGCCCCCGAATGTCCCACCAGAGCATATATTTTGCCTTTTGGAACGCGGAGGTTGATATTGTGCAGCACTTCGCTGTTTCGTTCTGAATAACAGAACGAAACGTTTGTAAATTCAATACTGTCCTTAAAATCGGAAATCGAAACGGCGTGGTTGTTTTTGAGAATTTCCACCGGATGGTCGAGCACGTCGAACACCCGTTGCGCCGAAGCCATGCCGCGCTGAATGGATGCATACGAGCGCGTCAATTCCTTCACCGGCACAAGTATCTGATAATAAAACCCTATATAGGCAATAAACTGCGGGGCAGTCATGTTCAGCGCTCCGTTAAGCACCAGTGTTCCACCAAAATAAACCAGACAGAGAACAACGCTGACGCCCAGAAATTCGGACATTGGCGAGGCCATTTCGTAGCGGCTGGCAACTTTTTTCGATGCTTTGCGATGATTTTCGTTTGCCGATTCAAATTTCTCGCGCACATATTTTTGCGCATTGAATGCTTTGATTATTCTCATTCCCGAAATGCTTTCCTCGATAACGCTCATAATATCAGCCTGATGTCTCTGTGCAATTCCGGCGTCGCGTTTGAGTTTGCGTGCCAGCCGTCCTATAAAAAAGACCGACAGCGGAGCAACAATCAGCGAAAAAATTGTCAGTTGATACGACATGTAAAACAGTACAAACATGTTGCCAACGATGAGTATCGGGTCGCGGAAAATTGCTTGAAACGAGCCAACTACGCTGTTCTGCACTTCGCCAATATCGTTTGAAAACGTGGACATCAGGTCGCCTTTTTTACGCGCGTTGAAATATGCCATGTGAAAGCGTGTGATTTTGCCAAACATCATGGTTCTCATGTTTTTCAGTACATGGACGCGCATAGATACGAGTACGTTCTGGGCAAGATATTTGAACAGATTGGAGAGCAGCGAGGCAAGCATAATCGATAAACAAATGATTATCAGCGTGCCGCTTTTCCCCCACGCGGCATTTACCTTATACAGCAAGGCATAAAATGCGTTGGTGAGACCGGAGATGCTCAGCGAAAATTCGGCGTCGCTGCCGGCGGTAAGTTCCTTCTGTTCAAAGATAAACTCCAGCACGGGTATGATCAGCACAAAGTTCAGTATTCCGAAAATCATTCCCGGAACAACAAATGCAAGATATGGACACCAAAAGCGGCTGTAGGGTTTTGCAAATGCTACGATACGAAAAAACAGTTTTTTATCCATTTAAAGTTTTCCGAATGAGTTATTTTATTTCTTCATAATCAATGTATTCGCCCACATTTTCCCGTATCTTTTTGTCGCGCGGCGGCTGTTTCGATACATGCACTTCTCCCTGTTTGCGTATTTTGCCCTTTTTCGGTTTCGGCTGCTGAATGGTTGTGAAACTGCTGATAAAACTTCTCAAAAAATATTTTATCACCGACTTCAGCAACCAAATCACTATGATTACTATTAAAACAATTTTTAAAAAAACGCCCATTTATAATTCTGTTAAAATACATTCGTTATTTTGATGTGCAAAAGTAATATCAATTTGCGAACTATCATACATAAATTTTACAATACCCGTATAAACAACGCATTATAACGACACAGACCTCTCAAAACAGCCGTTCAAAAGAGGTGATTTTGCGGAAAAAAGTGCATTTTTCAGCCTGTAAAACTGTTAAAAATACAGGAGTCTATATGGCTGTAGTAGTCATTATTGCTACGCTCAGTTCGTATATCCAAATCCTGAGTGTTGAAAGTTTAGGCGAAGGGGTAAAGCGGATATCATAATTCTTTGGATTTCTTTCAACATATTGTAAACAAATCGATTACGGGGTTGTGCCGACTCATCTCAAACCGTCGGAAACTTCCATGGCGAGCGATAGGTCGGTTTGAGATAGCGGTCGGCATCGGGGTTGTTGAACGATTTCTTTGTTTCATCGTATTGTAAGGCTACGCCGCCAAGACGTGCTGATATGTTGGCTGTATGCGCAAGTTTGGCACAGAGTGCGGCATTCTCTACCGTACAGGCTGTCTGATGATTGCGTGTCTTTACGCACTCCACGAAGTTTGCAGTATGGACGGAGTGCGACTTGTCGTCGTCGGCAACTTTGCGGGCTTCGATACCCGAATTACCGGTCGGAAATACCTGCCAGTCATCGCGGTTGGCTACAAGAGTGCCTTTGGTGCCGATAAACTCTAATCCGTAATTTTTGCCGTAAGGTCCGAACTCGTTCACGTTGTTTGCCCACGTCAGAATATGATCGTCGAACTGACAAGTAACTTGCAAGGTATCAAATGTTTCATGAGAGCCTTCGGGATGGATGAAATTACCGCCGCAAGCAAAAATCTTCGACGGCAGCGACGTATTATGCCATGCCCAAAGCCCCATATCAAGCAGATGAACACCCCAATCCGTTACCAATCCGCCGCCGTAGTCCCAGAACATGCGCCAGGTACCGTGAACGCGCCCCGGATTGTAAACGCGCTGAGGAGCCGGTCCGAGCCAGAGGTCATAGTCAAGATTAGCAGGTGCAACGCCGTCAGGTTGCTTTGTTTGAGACGCATAAGAGAAGTTGCCCCACACATTGACACGACTGACACGTCCGATGCCGTCATTGTCAAGATAATCAATTATTTGACGCCAGAGATTGCTGCTTCTTTGCTGCTGTCCAACTTGTACTACGCGGTTGTAACGCTGCGCCGCCGCTACCATAACTTCGCATTCCGCGATGCTGTTGGCGAGAGGTTTCTCAACATAAACATCCTTGCCTGCGCTACAGGCGTCAACCGTCTGCAGACAGTGCCAATGGTCGGGGGTTGCGATTATTACCACATCAAGATCCTTGATTTCAAGTACTTTGCGATAGTCCTTAAAAGTTTGAAACCTGGCAGACTGCAACTCCGACAACGCTTTCGACTTGGCGGCAAGTATATCATTATCAACGTCACACAGCGCGATACACTGTGCCTGTCCCGTATTCAGAATGCGGGTAAGGTTGGTAAAACCCATGTTGCGGCATCCAATCAGAGCCACGTTAAGTTTATCACTTGCGGCAACCTGCCCGGCCGCCGTATTGATTGCGTTTGCAAACGATGGCGTTACCATTCCAGCCGCCACAGCGACAGACGATTGCCGTAAAAAATTTCTTCTTGTTATGTTCATAATATTTTTATTTGTTTGACAGATACTCCGTTATTGTCAGCAACGAAGCAATCCGCAAGCGGCAATATTTAATTATTTAAACTACAAAAGTATATATTTTTTTTGTATCAGCAAAAAAATATTTTAATTTATATGATATTCAATTATTTATAATGTGTCATATATTGAGATTTTGCTTTGTTCTTCACCGATTTTTGCAAATTTAAGTGCCTGTTTGTATTCCAAAATCAATTTTGGGGCAGTTTTGTCGTCCGAAAAAAAATCTTTGTCGATTTGTATAAAATTCTTACTTTTGCACCCGTAAATGGTGCTTTTTATTTGTGTTAATAATTATTCAATCAATGATTTATTGATTGCAATCATTGCTTTGTTGTTCGTTTTTCAATGTTTTGAAAAGAAAAAAATTGGATTCGCTTAACAAAAATTTAACAAAATGGCAATTTTATATTTACATTTTCAGAATAATTTTGTCGCAAAATTCAAACAATATATTTTTATGAACAACAGGCAAATTCTTATTATCGACGACGAACCGGATATTCGGGAAATCCTGCAATTCAACATTGAAAATGAGGGATTTATAACAGGACTTGCAGCCTCTGCCGAAGAGGCGGAAAAAATCATGGCTGAGCATCCTTTCGATTTGTTGCTTTTAGATGTTATGATGGGCGGAATGAGCGGCTTCCAGTTTGCCCGCAAACTGCGTGAACAGGGAAACGAAACGCCTGTGATTTTTCTTACCGCCAAAGACACTGAAAACGACCTGCTTACTGGCTTTTCTCTTGGCGCTGACGATTTTATTCGCAAACCGTTTTCGATAAAGGAAGTGATTGCACGAATAAAAAGCGTATTAAATCGCTCAAAATCAGTTATTAAAAAAGAAACGGAAGATATTTACCAATTCGAAAATCTTAAAATCGATTTCGAGAGAAAAACAGTAGAAACAGACTCCAAAAATGTTGTTTTAACCAAAAAAGAATTTGAAATTCTGACACTTCTGGTCAAAAATCGAGGCAAAATTTTTACCAGGGAAGATATTCTCAATAAGGTATGGAACGATTCGGTTGTTATTGATCGCACAGTGGATGTGCATATTACGCGGCTGCGCCGAAAACTCGACTCTTATGGCGAACTGCTGATAAACCGTAGCGGTTATGGCTATACTTTTACCGAAAACAGATGAAATCCACATGAAAAGAATTACTTACAAACAAAAAATTTTTGTATGGTTTTTACTGATTTTTGCCGCCTTTGCCGTGGCGCTGACGGTTTTTGAACAGAAACGCGAAGAAACGGAAAAACAGAAATCGCTGGAAAAAATTCTTGACGCAAATGCCAATATTATTTATTCATATATCATTAAAAATAACCTGTTTAATCGGCATATCGACAGCCTTTCAAAAATAATTTCGCTTTTCCCCGAAAATCTGCGCGTAACAATTATCGACAAGGCAGGTAAAGTGCTTTATGACAATGGCATAGAAAACATTAGCCAGACCGAAAATCACCTCGATCGTCCCGAAATTCAAAAAGCAAAAAAGAAAAATACCGGCTCGGACATTCGTCATTCCGCCTCTTTGCATCACGATTATTACTATTATGCAAAAAATATTGATAATCACTATTTTATCCGTGTTTCTTTGCCCTATAATTCAACAACAAAACAATTTCTTAAAGCCGATAAACTGTTTATTTACTTCGCATTAATGGCTTTTCTTGCCGGACTTTTACTTTTAAATTACGTAGCAAACCGTTTTTCAAAATCAATTATGCACTTGCGCGAATTTGCCCGCACAGTAAAAACCGGCGAAACCATACCCGATAATATTGATTTTCAGGATGATGAACTTGGAGAAATCAGCAGAGAAATTCGCCGGATTTTCGAAAACTCGGAGCAGAACCGCCGTCTTTTCAACCTCGAATCGGATAAAAATCAAAAAATCAGGCATGAACTGACTTCGTCCATTTCACACGAATTGCGCACGCCTGTAACCGCCTTGCGAGGTTATTTAGAGACACTTACCGAACAAAATCTTCCTCTCGAAAAGCAGCAACAATTTCTTGCCCGTTCCTATTCGCAAGTAATGCGACTGTCGGAATTAATCAACGATATATCGCTGATTACCAAAATGCACGAAGCGCCCGAACGCTTCCCAAAAGAAAATATCAATATTTTGCAACTTCTTGGCGAAGTGATTACAGATTTGGACAAAATAATTGCAGAAAACGGAAGTAATATTGTTTTGCAAATATCCGCAAACAAAACAGTGAATGGCAATTACACACTGATTTACGCCATTTTTCGCAATCTGATCGAAAACGCTTGCCGTTATGCCGGAAAAGGCGTGAAAATTCGGATAAACAATTATTGCGAAGACCGCAATTTTCTCCATTTTTCTTTTGCCGATAACGGTAAAGGCGTAGAAGAACAGCACCTTAACCGCCTTTTTGAACGCTTCTACCGCATCGATAATGGACGGGGACGCGACTCCGGCGGATCGGGCTTGGGCTTGTCGATTGTGAAAAACGCCGTTCTCCTTCATAATGGTGAAATTCAGGTCAAAAACCGACCGGAAAACGGCTTGGAATTTGTTTTTACGTTGAAAAAATAATTTGCTCTTATTCATCGACTGTCGATAAAAATCAATAATTTATTTGTCGGCTAAATATTTTATTAATTGACAGTTACAGATTATTTTTCGTTCAATTAAAAAAAAGATGTACTTTTGCGCCGTTTTTTAATAAAATTAAGAATGATAGTAATGAAATTTGGCGGAACATCGGTAGGTTCTGCCGAAAGAATAAAGGCAGTAGCAAATTTAATCAGCGACGACAGAGAAAAAATCGTCGTACTGTCGGCAATGTCGGGGACTACAAACACACTGGTTCAAATTGCCCGACTATTTGGCGAAAACCGTCAAACAGAGGCTATTGTCGAAATCGATAAACTCGAAACCAAATATCTTGAAACACTTAGCGCGCTGTATTCCACCGAAGAAGCGACAAACAAAGGCAAAAACATGCTGAAATCGCATTTCGACCTGCTGCGCGGTTTTTCGTCGGCAACGTTCAGCGATTGCAACGAGCGTACAATTCTCGCTCAGGGCGAATTGCTCTCAACTGCCTTAATGCAAATCTATTGCGAGGAACAAAATATCGCCTCAAAACTTGTGCCGGCGTTGAATTTTATGCGTACCGACCAAAACGGCGAGCCCGACAGCGCCTACATCAAAGAACAGCTGCACAAAGAACTTGGCAAATATTCGGGCGTTAAATTATTTATCACACAGGGATTTATCTGCCGAAACCCTGCCGGCGAAATCGACAATCTCAAGCGCGGTGGCAGCGACTATTCGGCTTCGCTCATGGGACAGGCCGCCGCCGCCGCCGAAATTCAAATATGGACGGATATCGACGGATTTCACAACAACGACCCCCGATATGTAAAGAATACCAGGGCAATACGTGAGCTGTCGTTCGACGAAGCCGGCGAACTGGCATATTTTGGCGCAAAAATTTTACATCCCGCAACGGTCTGGCCTGCAAGAGAATCTAATATTCCGCTTTTGCTCAAAAATACCATGAATCCCGATGCACAGGGAACTCTGATTTCGTCGCATACAAAAGGCGAAGGTATCAAAGCCGTTGCCGCAAAAGACTGTATCACAGCAATCAAAATAAAATCGGGACGAATGTTGATGGCATACGGATTTCTTCGGAAAGTGTTTGAAATATTTGAAACTCATCAAACGCCTATCGATATGATAACTACTTCGGAAATAGCCGTTTCGCTTACAATCGACAATACTGCGCATCTTGACGAGATTGTTACCGAACTGAAACACTACGGATATGTTGAAATTGACCGAGATATGACCATAATTTGCATCGTTGGTAACAATATTATGTCGTGCAAAGGCTCTATTTCTAAAATATTTACCGCTCTCGACGATGTTCCGGTCAGAATGGTTTCTTATGGAGGTAGCCGACACAATATCAGCATCTTGACGGACAACATCCACAAGGATGAGGCGCTAAACCGTCTGAGTGAATATCTGTTCTAAACAACACATTATCATGCTGGTAGCCAAAATTAAACGTAACGAAAATATTGCCGAATATGTATTGTATTTGTGGCAAATAGAAGATTTGTTGCGTGCAATGAATTTCGATGGCAATGTGATATATCGCACTTTGGTTGAGCCGCTTAAAGTGTCGGACGAAAAAAAGCAGGAAACTTTTTTCTGGTACATGGGCATCGTCAATCTTCTGAAAGAGGATGGAAAGGATACTGTCGGACATAATCGCCACTCCCTGAGCGTTATTGCTGAATTAAACAAACTGCATCTCGATCTGTTGAAAACCGACAGCAAGTACAGCGCTCTGTTTGAGGCGGCTCGCGACGATATTGACCTTTTCAGAGAAAAACTCTCGAAAACTGCCAACCATGTGGAAATCGCCTTCGACGCGCTCTATGCCAAGTTACTACTGAATATGAAGAAAGAACGGATATCCGCAGAAACTTCGGCGGCATTCGACAGAATTGCTGCAATGCTTGCCCGCCTGAGCGCCAAGTTTCACGAAGAAAACGCCGAAAAATGAGAATCATGCAAAATATAACTCATACAAATTCAAAACTATAGCCGATGTTTCCCACAGAACTGAAAATATTGAAAGCGCATGGCACGCAATACATCCGCAATTTGAAAACGGTTGAACTTCACCCACTTTTTCGTGGTCGTCCAGAACTGTCGGGAGAGGCAAAACCGAAGGATATCAACGAACTCGAACGCTTGTGCCCAACAGGAGCAATTTCCGCTGCACCCGAATTTTCGCTCGACTTGGGACGGTGCATGTTTTGCGGCGAATGTCAGTTTTGCAAACCCCAAATTATAAGATTTACAAACGATTATAATATCGCCACAAATCGAAGAGAAAATCTGACCGTTACCGCATCAACCAAAGCCATACATTTTGACCACAAGGCTGTTCGTCCCGAAATCAGGAAACTGTTCGGGTCGGCGCTGAAACTGAGGCAGGTCTCCGCCGGCGGCGACAATTCCTGCGAAATGGAACTCAACGCCTGCGGAAATGTTAATTTCGATATGGGACGATTTGGTATTGAGTTTCTTGCCTCGCCCCGACACTGCGACGGAATTGTTGTTACCGGACCAGTTTCGCAAAACATGTCCGCAGCCTTGCAAATGTGCTACGATGCTGTCCCTGAGCCAAAAATCCTGATACTTGCCGGCACGGAAGCCATCAGCGGCGGTATGTTCAACAATAGTCCGGCAATCGACCGTTCGTTTGTCGAAAAATATACGACAGACCTCTTCGTCCCCGGTAACCCAATTCATCCACTGACGTTTATCAACGGGCTGCGGGAATTATTGCTCGAATTGCCGCTGTCGGAATCATGATTTTTACGGAATTTTTCAGGAAGATATTCAACGCAAATTAAATCCTGTAACAATTTCACAACCACCATATAATAAAATTACGATTCGGATTTTGGAGGATTATCCTTATTTGCCGACTTTATGCGCTTGTTTTTTTTGAGCGCCTGATCTAACACATACAAAATCTGCCCGTTAACACTGCGAAACTCGTCGACAGCCCATTGTTCGAGCGCCTTCATCGTTTCCTCGTTAATACGAAGAATGAAAGTCCTGTTTTTATTCTCTTCTTTCTTCATCAATAATTTGTAATAACCGAACGGCTCAAGTAAAAAATATCGTTATAAAAAACTGTTATTCACTAATTAACATCAACAGAATATATTTGTTCGATTATAATATGGAACGCCCTGAGGCGTTCCATATTAAATCATATTCTGTGTTTTGACAGATATACAAATAATTTGATAATCAAACAAAACAACACAATATTAAACTCGAACCGGACTGAAATCAGTGATACATTGTACCGGTATTCAGAACAGGCTGAGCGGCTTCGTCGCTGCACAGCACAACGAGGAGGTTGGAAACCATTGCCGCCTTTCGTTCTTCATCGAGTTCAATCACCTGTTCGGCAGCCAGTTGTGTGAGCGCCTGTTTGACCATGCTTACGGCGCCTTCAACAATTTTTTCGCGAGCGCTGATAATTGCTTCCGCCTGCTGACGGCGCAGCATAACAGCCGCAATTTCAGGCGCGTAGGCAAGCGAATTGATTCTGGCTTCCATGACCTGAATGCCCGACAGTTCCAATCGTTCGTTCATTTGCTGTTCAAGAATTGCGTTGATGTCCTCGCTGCCCGAACGCAGTGTAAGTTCCTCGCCGCCCGAACGCTTGTCGTAGGCATACTGGCCTGCTACAAAGCGCAATGCGGCGTCGCCCTGCACCCTGACGAAACTCGAATAGGTTTGCGTCGTGTTTTCGATGCTGAACGAGGCTTTGTAGGTGTCCACAATCTTCCAAACAATAATTTGACCAATCATGACCGGATTACCGTCCTTGTCGTTCACCTTGATTGGCTCGGCATCCAAATTGCTGGCACGCAACGAAATCTTCCTCTTGGAATACAGCGGATGAACCCAGAAAAAACCATTGTCTTTCACCGTCCCCTTGTATTTTCCGAAAAAAACAAGCACACGCGCCTGATTTGGATCGATTAACATAAAACCTCTCAATAAGATAGCGGAAAAACCAATCAATATCCAGCCGACAATGGTTACTGGAATTTTCACTCCTGCGCTAATGCTATCAATGCTATCAATGAAATTCATCAAAAAGCCTACGACAACAGGGAATAACAGATTAATAATCAGCATCAAAATGCCTGATAATCTAACGCCTTTAAAAATTACTTCTTTTCTATTCATACTATACAAATTTTTATTAAAATGATATTAAAATAATATCACAAAAGTAGAGGCTTTTTTTATTGTGTGCAAATTTTTTTGTCAAAATATGCGAAAAAATTTTCTCGTCACCACAAACTGCCTGATTATTAAATTTATCCTTATTAAAAAAAATTTATTTTTCACTTAAAAAATCCCTGTTCTACCAACAAAAATCTGAATTTTGTCGGCAATTTTTCCGTTTTTGAGGTGTTTTTTTCGAGACGGAAGGAAAAATTTTCGTATCGCCTGTTCGTTGCACAAAAAACAGATTAATCCGAATGGAAAAATTCAATATTATATGCAAACTGATAGAGACGATTGGCGTAAAGATTATCCACGCCATAAATCAATAGTGCATCAAACAATAAAATTGCCGGTAGTGTTCAAACCCCACCGGCAATTTTCTATATAAACGGCTCAGCCATCGTAATTTTTAATTCGTAATTGTTACCGGTCCAATCAATCCCGACTCTAACAGGGGCGAGTCCTTTGAATAATAGCGAACGGTGGTAAAAGTAACCCGTCCGCTGGTGCGCGGAGTGCCGTTGAGCAGCCAGTCGGGGAATTTGCCGTCTTTGACGCCGTCGTAGGGAAGATGTTCGTCGCCGATGAGACGGTTGGGCCAGAGGTTTGCCACCTCAATTTCCAATTTGTTACCATTTTTCTTTACCGTTTTGGATATATCCACTTGCCATGGCGCTGTCCAGACTATGCCCAGGTCTTTACCGTTAAGTTTTACACGGGCAATGTTTTTCACCTTGCCCAGGTCGAGCAGGAGCGCGGCGTTTTTATCGTAGTCGCCAAGGTCGAAAGTTGTTGTGTAGAATGCCGAGCCAGAATAGTAGCGTATGCGTTTGTCGTCGTTTTTCGACCAGTCGGACAGTTTGTCGAAGCGAGCCTGCGCCGGACCGCCGAGCAAGGTATCGAAGCGTACCTCCCAAGGCTCGTCGATACGTTTAAGAGCCTTCTGTTTGGCAATGCTGTACGTCTTTTCCGCCTTTGCACCGTTCTGATTGTCGAACACCACAAAATAACTCTGATACGGAGCAAATTCAATATCAAAGGAAACAATATCGTTGCCTTCATCGTAGTCTTCTATACGCTTCATACTTCCGTCCACCGGATTCCACAGTTCGGGTATGCCGGCGGCGCGGAACGAGCACAGGTCTTTCAACGTCTTATCCGTACGGTTTGACACGAAATAAATCTCCGAATTTGCAGTTATTTCCGTGTTGGCAGAGGCGTTTGCGCAGGCTTTGAGAGTGCGATGCGTATAGCGTATCTTTTCGCTTTTCGAGATAAAATCCACCTGTTCGCCAAGCCGGTCAAGCAAATCGGCAACGGTTTGATAGTCGGGATATATTTCGCCTTCGGCATATTTTGAATAGTCTCCATCCCACAGTATCATGCCTTTGCCATATTTCGTCTCTTTGGCTGCGCCTATTTCCTTATTCACGTTGAGATTGCCCCAAATACGTTCTACGCAGCTACGCAGTTCATCGTCGCAGGCTGGATAGTTGGTCAGGCTGGGCGATTTTGATGGCGCATTGCCGATAACCACAGCGCCGTTCTTAATCAGCGTTTCGATTTTTTGCAGCAGTTTAGGCGTCATTGTCTGCGCGTCGGGCATCACTAGTACGCGATACGAAGCGCCGCTGGGGAACTCGATGCGTCCGTTGTTCACTTCGGCAAGTTCGATGAGGGCGGCGGGCGAGCAGACGTCGAAATTATATCCGCGACGGTCGGGCATCAGGAACTCTTTTCTGTAATTCCAGTGGCTGTTGTCGTGCGGCGTGGGGTCGGCAGTGAATGCCGATGCTGGCGGAGTAAATACGTGCGGAGCGCCTTCCTTGTTGAGATAGAGAATATCGGCAACCGTGCGACCCTGCCGCAGGATATGCTGACAGCGTGTAACATAGCGATGATATGCCGACGACAGTTTCCACCAGGTCTGACCTCTGTCCCAGTGAACTCCGTAAGGTCCCATGGTCATGCCCGGGCGGATATTTTTACTGAGAAACGGTTTGTGAGCGTGAGTATGATATACAAAGCGATTAATCCCTGAGGCAAAAGCCCAATCACCCTGATTTTTTACTGTTGCCGGATGTAGCAGCCAACCCTCTTCGGTATGAGAGGTAAATGCCTCCGCTTCAACAACGGGACGACCATAGATATGTGCTATCGACGATGACTCGGTACAGCCGAATACGGTATTATATCCGTATCCATTTGCCCAGAACTCGCAGCTTGGCACATCGGCAACGGAGGCAAGATCGAAATCGGAGGCAGGATTCATATCGTAGGGCTGTATCGACAGGGTCAGACCGTAGCGATGACCAAGTTTCCGCAGATGGTTGGCGTGATTTTCGACCACAAGTTCCATGCCTGTTTGCCGTACATCCCAAAGAAAGCGCTCGCTGATTTCGGTGTTATCGATAATCTTACCGGTATAGACAGGCAGATATTTGAGCGGGTCATAGCCGCGTCGTTTGGTAAATTCGCTGCGGAAGTTGTCGCTCCAGTTCTGCGAGCTCATTTCCCAGCTATCGATATGCAGCATCGTCCATCCGCCATTCTTTTCTACCTCGCCGGTTTTTCCGGTCTTGCGTAGCAATGCTCCGAGATAGTTGTCGAAATAGGTGTTCAGATGAGTTGTATCGAACTTATCGACCTCGAAACCCAATCCAGGATCGGGAGCGGGGCGCGACACCACGCCGTTGTTGCGCAGCACAAAGCGCATAATTGTCCATTTCCCTTCGGGGACGTCCCATTGCAGGCGACCGCTTGCGTCCATCTTTGCCGTCAAATCGATAACCTTAGCAGGATCTATCGACGAATTCGGACTGTTTTCGTATCCGGCAGCCGTCGGCAACGATGGTCTCACACCCTTCATCGACGAATATGGCGCTCTGTAATAGATAGCCTTTTCGCCAATATCGGCAATTTTGCCATCGCCGGAGGGCGTTGGAAAAGCAAGCACGCAAACGTCCTTATAATAAGCCTCCCACTGACGGCGCAGTTCCGGAGTCAGTCCCCAGTAGTTATACTTTGGGCTGTGCGGAGGAGGCAAGGCGGGAACGGCGTCGAACTTCGACGGACCCTTGACAAGAGTATCGGTTGCCACCAAATTGCGCATCGACTGTTCGGGTTTAACCCAGGGACCGCCGCTGCCTGCCCATCCAGGACCGGAGCCCATAGTGAGTTCGATGCCAAGTCGTCGCGCCTCATTGACGGCGTGAACAAAAAGCGTCTGCCATTCTTCGCTCAGAAAGTTCACCTTTCCGCGCGGCACGCCAACGTTCACTTCCAGAAACAGCACGTTGCCAATGCCCGCCTGCTTCATCTCTTCGAGGTCGCCGGTGATGCCCTCCTTTGAGAGGTTACCGTCCATAAAATACCAGTACACGCCCGGACGAGCCTCGTTAGGCGGCGTCTGAAAATCGCTGCGAAGGGTGTCTAATCCCTTGT
>JAITIA010000058.1 GCA_031279695.1 Prevotellaceae bacterium
TCAAATATCTTACCAAAAAAAGGAGGTAAAGGCAAAAATATTTATCAACCAACCCCTGCGCGACGACAATAAGATTGCCGGCGGGCAGCGCGGCGAAATCCGTGAGGCAAACTAAAAAAGTATTAAAAAAAAGTATTAGAAATTAACTTAGATTAAAAAAAAGTAAAACATGAAAAAAAGTTTATTAAACATTAGACTGTCAGCCATAGCGCTGATATGTGCGGGCTTGTTTTTCAATGCCTGCAAGGAAGAGGAGCCAAATGTGGCGGATTACCGCCCCGGCAACCCTTTTATCACTGTTGATGCTACTTCTTTAGCCTTGAAAGGGGATGACAGCATTATAAAACTTGTTGTGGATTGTAACCGCGAGGTTACGGTAGTAAAAACAGATCTTGCAAACTGGGTAACTGTTACACAAACTCCAAGTAAGACTGGCGACAGGATTACCGGTTATAGCCTTGTTGTTTCAGTTAACAGAAGTAACGTGCCTAAAAAGCGTAACACAAGTTTTGTCTTGGAGTCGGTCAAAAAGGATGGCGAAACAGAAGCGGCCACTCCGGTAACGGTCAAAATTGAACAGTTGCCGTATATGTTGCCCGAAGCCGATTTGCTTGATGTGGTGTTTGCCGATAATGGTAATGCAAATGATATTTCTCCTGCAAAAAACACCATCTATACTGGTCGTACATACGTCGATTTTGCCGGCGATACCATAAAGGAAAAAAAACCGACAGTGAGCAAAAACGACGACTACGGGCGAAATGTTGCAAAGTTTTCCGGTCCGGTGGCTACCGAGTATAATAACGGTCAACGCTGGGGTACTTGCTACTATCGGGTGGATCTGGTCGATTACAAAGACGTCAAAAGCGCTCCCAATGGAGACTCAAAACAGATTCCTTTTACCAAACTTGGTAAGGCTATTGCCGATACTGCGTTCACAATTGAGGTGCTTTGCAAATGGAATTCCGACAAAGGCGCTTTATTAAACGACTCCGACGGTCAGTTCCGCATGAATACTCCATTTTCGGGAACACAGCGTTATTCTGTGGATGAAAAGTTGAAAGGCGGCGCCGGCATAGTCCATAACGGCTCAACAAACGGCTTTTCGTTTGCCGCAGCACAGATTGATACTTGCGACGGTCAGGCGACAAAACAGGTTTATGCAGGCGCTCCCACCACAGTAGGCAGGTTCTATCATATTGTAGGTGCATATTCCTTTGTATCGAAAAAAATGACGCTGTATGTTGATGGCGTGAAGGCTGGTGAAACTGTTTTATCCTGCGGCAACAATATCCGCACGGCAGCCCCCACAAAGCCGGAAGAAGCCCTTGCGCAGTTTTTGGTTATTGGCGGCAGTCCACGCGCCTGCGACCCGTTCAACAATGGCGGTGTAAAAATCAACACCCCTGCCAACAATGCTGCCGAACAGCTGTTCGACGGTGAAATTGCTATTGCGCGTGTTTATGGCAAAACTTTGACTCAGGAAGAAGTTACAGTATTGTATAATTACGAAAGACCCTGAGATGACTGAATTTTTTAAATTAGACACAGTATGAAAAAAATATTAAAGTTAATCAAATCAAATCTGCATAAACTGGCAATGATAGCCGTAATTTGCAGCTGTTCCGGTATGGCGTTTGCTCAAAGCAATATAACCGGAAAAATTACCGACGAAGCAGGCGACCCGCTTGCAGGCGCCTCGGTGGTGGTAAAGGGAACAACCAATGGAGTTGTTGCCGACGTGCGCGGAAACTATTCAATTACCGTTTCCGACAATAATTCCGTATTGGAATTTTCGTTCCTCGGCTATGTGTCGCAGGACATAAATGTTGGTGGACGTAGCGTTATCAACGTTTCGCTTGCCGAATCGGCAATGGAACTCGAAGAGGTTGTTGTTACGGCTTTGGGTATAACCAAGGAAGCCAAGAAAACCGGATATGCGGTTTCGACTATCAAATCCGACGACTTGGTGAAAGCCGGCGCTGCAAACCTCGGAACAGCCATCTATGGCAAGGCTTCAGGTGTGCGCATCAGCTCGCCTCCGGGAGGAGCGGCTTCGGGCGTTTCGTTTACCATTCGCGGGCTAAGCTCCATTAACGGTAACACTCAGCCCTTAGTTATTCTCAACGGCGTGCCTGTACGTAACGGTAACGACGAGGGCGACAATGGCATGTATGCCTCGTTTGGCAGCGAAGGTCGTATCCGTTCCAACGGTTTGGTGGACATTAACCCCGAAGATATTGAGAGTTTCTCGATTCTGAAAGGCGCGGCTGCAACAGCCCTCTACGGCTCGGACGCCGCCAACGGAGTGCTGGTTATTACCAGTAAAGCCTCGAAATCGCAGGGCTTCAAAGTGAGCCTCAATGCCACCCTTCAGGCAAATATGGTTGCCTACCTGCCCAGAATACAGACAGAATACGGACCCGGTCTCTACTCTACTTATAGTCCTCTAACCGAATCGGAATTGTTGACGGGCTTCCGCCGTCTAAACTATAATGACGAACGCTACGAAGTTCCGTATTATGCCACCAACGTAAGTTTCGGACCCCGCTACGACGGTCGCGATGTGCTTTATTGGGACGGTAAAGTTCGCCCCTACGTATCGCAAACAGGCAGCAATATCTGGGAAGATCTGTTCCGTACAGGTTTCGACCAGATATACAATGTGGCTATCGACCATGGCGGAGCAAACTCGAATACCCGCTTTTCGTTTACCTATCTGAACGAATTGCCAAACGGATTGACAGGCTCGTTCGACAAGTATAACTTCAACCTTGTGGGCAATGTGAAACTGGGCAAAAAACTTTCGCTCGACTATTCGGGCAACTATATTGTTCAAAAGGTACACAACCGTTCGGGACGTTCAACGGGCGCCTACGATTCCTTCTCCAACCTGTTCGGCTCTTTTGTTGACGTCGATTTAATGAAGCAGATGTACAAAACCAGCCTTGGGTACAGAAACAACAATCGTGGCGACGCCACGCTGACTCCCGACGAAACTTTTGCTTTTAGCCCGGGTGCGGGAGGATGGGTGAAAGACCACCTCTGGGGAGTGTATATGAACAACGACTACGAAACTGACTCGCGTTTCATAGCCAGCGTTTCTCCAATGTGGAAAATCACCGATTGGCTGACCCTGAAAGGACGTTTGTCGAGCGATTTGAGCGCCGATAAAATCGAATACAAAAACGCTTCCGACCAGTCGCTGGTTCTCTCCAGCCCAACCGGCAGTTATCGAGCCGTTGAAAAACAGTACAACGTTGTTTATGGCGACGCCATGCTGATGTTCGACAAAAAACTGAACGAGAAAATAAGCCTGAACGCCAACCTTGTGTGGCAGGCTCGTCAGGAAAACATGATGCTGATGCAGGCATGGACTAATGGCGGCTTGACGGTCGAAAACATGTTTCTGCTGAACGCCAGCCGCGACCAGATAGGCACCGACCAGAGCAGAATGGAATATCTGAAAACGGCTGTTCTTGGAACGCTTGGACTGTCGTATGGCGACTATCTGTTCCTCGAACTCACCGCCCGTCAGGAAAAATCGTCCACACTGCCCAAAGGCAGCAATTCTTATTTCTATCCCTCGGCAAACCTGAGCTTTGTGTTTACCGACGCTTTCAAGGATCAACTGCCTAAATGGTACAGCTACGGAAAACTCCGCGCCTCCTACGGTATAGTTGGTAATGCCCCGGGCGCTTACGCCGCCAATATTGTTTATTCGATACGAAGTGGTGGAGGCGTTTCATGGTCGGAATTACCCGGAACGCTGGGCAATCCCAAACTGAAACCCGAAAAAATCAATGAATTTGAAATCGGCTGGGAAAACAAATTGTTTAAAAACCGTTTAGGATTCGAGGTTTCGTACTATAACCGCGTTATCACCGAAATGCTTGCTCAGCAACCATTGGTTGCCAGCGACGGAGCGGCAAACATCTGGGCAAATATTGGCGAGATGGTCAACAAAGGAGTAGAAATTTCGCTCACAGGCACGCCCATCGAAACCCGCGATTGGCAATGGGATATCCGCACGCACTTTGCCTTCAACCGTAATAAGATAAACAAACTTATCGACGGAGTGGACTATCTGCGCGGCGGCGGAGCCTTTGGTAATACCGGCGGTGGCGTAAACGTGCGTTCATACGTGGGTCGTCCGATGGGCGATCTTTATGTGAACAGAGTACAGCACGTGAGCAGCGACCCCAACAGCCAATATTACGACCCCACAGGGCAGTATGTAGGGCAACCGATTACAATTGTTCCGGGTTATGGAGCATCTGAGGGTGAGGGTTATTATCTGACCTCGACAGGACAGGATAATCAGGAATACATTGGCAACATCAATCCGAAACTTGTTGGCGGCTTGGGTACTACGCTGACATGGAAACGCCTTACCCTTGATGTGATGACCGACTACCGGATAGGTGGAATGGTGTTCAACAGCGCCAATCAGTATCCAACTTGTCGGGGATTGACAGAAGAAACTCTTCAATACCGCGATAAGGAGCATGGAGGATTGGAATATACCTACAATTATAATGGCAAGAATTATACAAGGGACAATGGCTGGATTGTTCCCGGAGTAATCATGACCGGCGACAATACGTTCACGCCAAATGATAAGATTACAGCTATTGACAGTTATTATTGGGCAACGTATGGCTGGGGTCCCAATAATGTGGGTGGTACTTATGAATTTTCGATACACGAAAATTCGTATTGGAAAATGCGCGAACTTGCCCTCGCCTATTCTATTCCCGAAAATATAATCGGAAAAGCATCGCTACGCAATTTGACGGTTTCGGTATTTGGACGTAACCTGTTCTATATCTACAAAACGCTGAAAAATATCGACCCCGAATCTACCAACGGCGGAACAACTTGGGGCGGTCAGGCAGGCGTAGGATACTCCAACTCGCCAACACGTACCATAGGACTGTCACTGCGTGCTACCTTTTAAATAAAAATATAAGTTAAATGATTAAAATGAGATATAATATGAAAAAAATTATTTCCATATCGATAATGCTCGTGTATGCGCTGACTTTTGTGAATTGCAGCGACGAAGCATACAACGAGAAATACAACGATCCGAACAAGATAACAGAACTCTTGATGGATAAACTGACAATAGGGCTGTTTGTACAGTGTAATGATTTATGCATACAGGGCTACAACCGCTACTATAGTTTCGACAATATGTATCTGGCAAACTTCACACAGTCGATAGGACGTCCGTATTCAACTACCATGTACCATCCCGGATGGAGCGACAACGGCGAAAGTAAATATTCGAAATTCTTTACCGCCGCCGCTCATTTCAAAAAACTCGAACAGATGTACAGCGAACTGACCGAGGCCGAACAAAAAGGATATGAAGTATATGTTCTGGTTGGCAAGGTACATATTTATCACTACATGCTTGCCATGTTAGACACTTACGGAAGTATTCCTTGGACAGAAGCAGGCAGAGTGGTACTGACCGGCGAATTGTCGGCAAGCAACCCCCATTTCGACAAGGCGGAAGACTTGTATAAACTGATTATCGACGATATGAAAGAGGTTGGTAAACGTTTGGCAACGGCGACTATTCCTCGCGACTTTACCTCCTCGCAGGATTTTATCAATAACGCCGATTTGAAGAAATGGCAAAAGTATGCAAATTCGCTCCGTATGCGCGCCGCTTTGCGCGTGGCAAGTAATGGTCCGATAACTGCTGTTGGACGCGCCGCTCTCAAGGAAATGATTGAAAATCCCAAAGAATATCCCGTTGTCGAAAAAAATGACGACAATATCGATATCCACAATCTGAGAGCCGATCCGGTAAATGCCAGCGGCGGCGGTTTCGACGGCGAGGGCGGCAATCAGGCTTCCGACGACCTGCTAAGTCGAATGCTGAGCAACTACGACCGTTCAACATGGAGCGGCACATATCAGCCCGGTATCGATGACCCGCGCGTGCCTCTGCTCTACGATTTGGCAGTAAAGGAGGCAGGACGAAATGTGGGCTTTGCCTCTGCCGGTCCTGCCTATCGGGAAGCAACAGTGTTCCGAGGACATAGTTACCAGATGCCGGAAACGGTAAATTCAGACTATTCCAGTGGACACGGAATTTCCCGAATTCGCCACAATGGTTTTTTCTGGGAAAACAGAGATTGGGATCACCAGATAATTTCGGCAGCCGAAATGTGGTTTATCCGTGCGGAAGCAATTCTGAACGGCTGGGCTGCCGGCGGAGAAAACGGCGCAAAGGCTGCATTCAAGGAAGGTATCAACCAATCGATAAAGTTTTACTTCAAATATCACAAATCCAAATCTGAAGGCGATGATTCTAAAGGCGACAACGGAACAAACAAACGCGGCTGGGTAATCAACCCCGACGAACCCAAGGATGAATGGATTAGTGATTATGCAGAAGACCGCTGGCAGTCGGCAGTCAATTCACAGCATCCGTACGAAAATAAGTTAGACGCCATCATTACCCAGAAATACATTAATTTCAACTTTATGTATATCCGCGAAGCATGGAACGATATTCGCCGTACGGGCTATCCGAAAATCCACCTGCCACAAGTTACCGACCAGACGGTACCCAACGTACCGGTGCGGTTGCGCTATCCCGCCGCAGAGCGCGATTTCAACAAAAATTTCCCAGAAGTAAAAGATCAGGACAATTATACAACCAAAATGTTCTGGGCTAAATAAATTAAAAGTTTTTGTCTCACAAAGAAATTTTTAATATTAAAAGGGCGTCCCGTTTCGGCGGGACGCTTTTTTAGTGATTAGTGGTTAGTGATTAGTGTCACGTCCGCCGCCGCAGGCAATTCGTAATTGAAAATTCGTGTTTTTTTGATATGTTTTTTGAAAAATGAAGCGGTTTTGTATTCAAAAAATCCGTGTGGTCTATTGCAACAAGTATTTGTTTTTTTTATCAGTAAATCAAATCATTTGGCACATGAAATGTCAGGTTTTATCCCGATGCATTTGCATCAGAAGAATAAAAAACATACTTTTGCATGTTTTTTTATTGTGATTTTGAATTTATAAAACAACAGAAAAGATGTATATAGCGAACCCGATATACGATGTGGTATTCAAGTACATGATGGAGGATAACAAAGTTGCCAAGAAGTTTATATCGACCATCATAAGCGAGCAAATTGAAGAGTTGGAATTTGCGCCACAGGAAACAGTATTTACACCTTATGAGAAAAAAGAGGCAGCAGTCAATTACACTGTATGCCGTCTTGATTTTCTTGCAAAAATAAACACGGCAAGCGGTTGTAAAACAGTGATTATAGAGGTGCAGAAAGCCAAAATGCCCACAGATATAATGCGTTTCAGACGCTATCTTGGTACTCAGTATCAGGCAGCAAACAATAGTTTCGA
>JAITIA010000111.1 GCA_031279695.1 Prevotellaceae bacterium
CTCCCTGTTATTGCGGAGTATCTGGTGTTTAGCCTGAAAAAAGATCTGGCTGATTTTACGGCGTTTTCGCCAAAGTTTAACGAGATGTATGTTACGGCGTTTGAAGGGAAAATCGACGCTGTGAAGGCAATTTTGAACCCGCGCGACGAAACGGTTGAACTGAAAACGGTTACCGAACGGCTCTACTCGACAATGAACAGCCTGACTGACCCGATTGCAAGGGTCGAGGGATATGTGAAAATGGCGGGCAGCGCTATTCCCGTCAGTGTGAAGGACTTCGGATTGTCGTTGCTGCGCCAAAAAATCTGGGCAAAAGACGCCGAAGGCGTGCTTGCGGCTCTGAAAACAGTGAACGGGTATATCGATAAGCATAAATCGACGCTGGCGGCTCAGGGACTGTCGGATGATTTGATTGCTGTTTTTACCTCGTCAACAACCACAATTCACGACGATAACCAGCGTCAGTATCAGATTGTAACAGCCAGAAAAAGACTGGTCGAAAATAATCTGCACCTTTTCAACGAACTGTATGCTCTGATAATGGATGTGTGCGGCGTCGGTAAAATTCTGTATAAAAAGGATTCCGCTCTGCTAAAGGAATATACTTTTACGGAACTGAAAAAACGGGTGCGAATAGTTCACCACCCGCAACCCGAAAAACCTGCGTCCGAAAAGGAACAATCTTAACAGATTGGCGTAGAAAATGCCCGGGTTAGCGTAGAAAACGCCCAGGTTAGCGTAGAAAACGCCCGTGTTGGCGTAGAAAATGCCCGTGTTGGCGTAGAAAACGCCCGTGTTGGCGTAGAGTATGCCCGTGTTGGCGTAGAAAATGCCCATGTTGGCGTAGAAAATGCCCATGTTGGCGTAGGAAATGCCCATGTTGGCGTAGAAAATGCCCATGTTGGCGTAGAAAACGCCCATGTTGGCGTAGAAAATGCCCAGGTTAGCGTAGAAAATGCCCAGGTTGGCGTAGAAAATGTAGAGACGCACGGCGTGCGTCTCCGCGACGAAAAAATAAACACAACAACATATCGTTTTGCTATGCACAATATTCGGGAGACGCACGCCGAGGAGACGCACGCCGTGCGTCTCTACAAAATCGACAACAAAATAATAATGAAACATAATGTCGTCTGCTTCGGAAAATAACAAAAGAATAGCAAAAAATACGCTCTTTCTGTATTTCAGACTGCTGATTACAATGGGTGTGAACCTTTATACTGCACGAGTGGTATTGGCAACGCTGGGGGTAGAAGATTACGGGATTTACAATGTTGTGGGCGGAGTCGTGGTCATGTTTGCATGGCTGAATAGTGGTATGTTGGCGTCTTCGCAACGGTTTATCTCTTTTGAACTGGGACGAAACAGTTTTGAACGATTACATAAGGTATTTTGTAATTCAGTGTCCATACATCTCTGTATTGCACTGGTAATCTTACTTTGTGCCGAAACCGCCGGATTGTGGTTTATGAATACAAAACTAAATATAAACCCTCTCCGCATATCAGCTGCTAATTGGGTATATCAATGTTCTGTCTTTTCATTGATGGTTGGTATCGTCTGTGTTCCGTACAATTCCTGTATTGTTGCACATGAGCACATGAAAACTTATGCTTACGTAAGTATTATTGATGTTGTGTTGAAACTTGCAATCGTTTACTTTCTTTCAGTGTGGAATATTGATAAACTGAAATTTTATGCAGTCCTTGTACTTGCGGCTACATCAATTGTTCAGTCAATATACTTGGTTTATTGCAGGCATCACTTTCCAGAATGTAAATACCGTTTTTCATTCGATAAAGATTTATTTCGGCAAATGTTTGCTTTTGCAGGCTGGAGTTTTATCGGTAATTTGAGTCATGCATTCAAAGAGCAGGGTTCAAACATTTTATTGAACCTGTTTTTCGGTACGTTTGTGAATGCGGCGCGAGGCATTGCAGGACAGGTTAACGCTGCGGTCAATGGTTTTACGGTAAATTTTCAGATGGCGCTCAATCCGCAAATAGTCAAAAGTTACGCTTCGGGCAATTATCAATATGCAACAAGTCTGGTGTCGAAAAGTAGCCGATATTCATTTTATCTTCTTTTGATTGTATCCGTTCCGGCATTCGTGAATATGGAATATCTGTTAGGATTGTGGCTGACCGTTGTTCCGGAATATACCGTCATTTTTGTGCGCATGATATTGCTTATTTCGTTAGTTAACTCTTTGTCGGGATCGATTGGCACCATGATACAGGCATCCGGCAAAGTACGCAATTACAACATAATTGTAGGACTTATCATTATGCTTGATTTGCCTATTTCTTATTTTATTCTCAAAGCGGGATATTTACCATACACAGTAATGTATGTCGCTCTGTTTACCGCAACAGCAAGTCTTTTTGCACGATTGTTTATTATGAAACGAATTGTTGAATACAGTGCCCGTTATTTTATTGTTACAATATTTTGCAAAAATATATTTATTGCCGGAACAATCATATATGCATTGTTGTATGTACAATCATTGTTTCCGGTTAATTTTCTAACATTCATTTCAATGTCTTTATTTAGTGTCCTGTTTATATTTGGAATTATTTATATAATCGGGTTGAGCCTAAGGGAAAGAATAATGGTAAAAAATAAAATCTTAAATAGAATAATACATTTTAAATAAAAATAATGGAATCGAAAAAAACTATTAAAACGACAGCCGTACAGGTAGATTCAAGTCATTATGATTTTGCAAAATATGTAAAAGACATCTCAAGATGGAATTCATATTGGCATCAGATTACGGAAACAATGAGTTTGAAGCCTGAAAATGTTTTAGTCGTTGGAATTGGAGACGGTATTACGGGCAACATATTGAGTATGCAGGGTATCAAGGTATCAACATTTGATTTCGATGAAAAATTGCACCCTGATTTCACCGGTAATGTTGCAGAAATTGATAAAGTGTTACAAGGCAAACATTTTGATGTTCTCTTATGTTGTCAATTACTGGAACATCTTCCGTATGATTTTTTTGAAGGCATATTGCAAAAAATGAAATGTGTTGCCGACAATGTCATTATCAGTCTTCCGTATTCTCCGCGCAATTATTATGTATCCATAAAACTTCCTTTACTTGAAAACAGGAAAATAAATATAGATATTCACCGGTATTACAGCACATTTAAATTCAACGGCGAACATTATTGGGAAATCGGATGGAAGGGATACCGCAAACAAAAAATAAGAAAAAGTATAGAAAAATACTTTTCAATTACAAAATGTTTCACAGCAATCAATAATCGCTATCATCTATTTTTTGTTCTAAAATGAAAATATTACGATACAAATGATTAACTATTCCATCATTATTCCTCACAAAAACATTCCTAATTTACTTCAGCGCTGCTTGGATTACATTCAGGAACGGGGAAATATTCAGATTATCACAATATAATCACCAAATTCAAAATATCTCTGACATTTAAATAAAATAAAACAAATGAAAAATATAGCAGTCATCGGACTCGGGTACGTAGGTTTACCTTTGGCGATAGAATTCGGCAAAAAATATCCCGCATTGGGATTCGATATTAACAGAAATCGTATCGACGA
>JAITIA010000223.1 GCA_031279695.1 Prevotellaceae bacterium
TCGAGTCGGAAGGAAAGGCGCTGTATGCAGGCGTATATTTCGACTACTGCCCAAACATCCCAAACGGTGTTAAAGACAGACATCCGCTGAATTATAACAGAGACATAAGCTACGAAAGCATTTTAAACAGCTCGCTGTCGAGCAAACTGAACCTGATGAGCGTAGGACTAAAAGTGCAGTTTAGTATTTTCTGAGTAGTTTTTTAGCACGCAGATGACGCAGATTTTACGGATTGGCGCAGATTTTTTTCTGTACTAATCTGTAAAACTGCGTCATCTGTTTTTATGTGCGGATACGGTGTGAGCGAAGCTATATTATTCAATTATTCAATTATTCAATTTGACCCGTATATTTTCGTATTTGCATTTTTTGATATACTTTTGCAGCCGGATTTCGACAGTAGAATTTAAGTAAATCCAAAAAAATTAAATTATTAGAAAGAAAATAATGGCAAAAGAAGTAACATCAAGAGCAGAGAATTACTCTCAATGGTATCAGGATTTAGTGATAAAAGCAAACCTTGCCGAAAATTCGGCTGTGCGCGGATGCATGGTCATCAAGCCGCACGGCTATGCTATCTGGGAAAGGATGCAGCGAATACTTGACGACATGTTTAAGGCAACCGGTCATCAAAACGCCTATTTTCCACTGCTTATACCCAAATCGTTTCTCAGCCGCGAAGCCGACCACGTTGAAGGATTTGCCAAAGAATGCGCCGTGGTAACGCACTATCGCCTCAAAAATGCCGACGATGGCAGCGGAGTAGTGGTCGATCCCGACGCCCGTCTGGAAGAAGAACTCATTATCCGCCCGACCTCCGAAACAATTATCTGGAATACCTATAAAAACTGGATACATTCATATCGCGACCTGCCTTTGCTCTGCAATCAGTGGGCAAACGTCATGCGCTGGGAAATGCGTACGCGCCTATTTCTGCGCACCGCCGAATTTCTCTGGCAGGAAGGGCACACGGCTCACGCCACCGCCGAAGAAGCGCAGGAAGAAACCGTTAGAATGCTGAACGTTTATGCCGAATTTGCCGAAAAATACATGGCGATACCCGTTCTCAAAGGCGTGAAAACCGCCAGCGAGCGTTTCGCCGGCGCGGTGGACACCTACTGTATCGAAGCAATGATGCAGGACGGAAAAGCCTTGCAGGCAGGAACATCGCATTTTTTGGGACAGAATTTCGCCAAAGCCTTCGACGTTAAATTTACCGGCAAAAACGGCGAGCTGGACTATGTCTGGGCAACCTCGTGGGGCGTATCCACCCGCCTGATTGGTGCGCTCATCATGGCTCACTCCGACGACAACGGGCTGGTACTTCCTCCCAAAATTGCACCCGTGCAGGCTGTTATTGTACCAATTTTTAAGGGTGACGACGAATTTCAACAGATGAAACCTCACTGCCAAACCATCGCCAACAAACTGCGACAGGCAGGCGTAACGGTGAAAATCGACGACAGAGACAATCTGCGGTCGGGCTTCAAATTTGCCGAACACGAATTGCAGGGCATTCCGGTACGGCTGGCGCTGGGTCCGCGCGATGTGCAGAACGGCACCGTCGAAGTTGCCCGCCGCGACACACTCAGCAAAGAAACCATCCCGCAGGAAGGCGTCGAACAGCATGTTGCCGCCCTGCTCGACGATATCCAGAACAGTATCTACAACAAAGCGCTCCAATTTAGGGAATCAAACACTCTCTGCGTCGATACCTACGAAGAATTTAAACAGAAAATCGAAAACGGAGGCTTTATCATGGCGCATTGGGACGGCACAGCCGAAACAGAAAGCCGGATAAAAGAAGAAACCAAAGCCACCATCCGCTGTATTCCTCTCGACGAGGTCAAAACAGCAGGCAAATGCATGGTTACAGGAAAACCGTCGGCACAAAGAGTGGTGTTTGCACGAAATTATTAACAGAAAATATCAATACTTTTGTATCAACAGATAAATAAAAATTTTTTAACATGAAAATATTGCTTGCCGCACAAAAACCTTTTTCTCCATACGCGGTGAATAAAATAGGAGAAAGAGCAAAAACAGACCACGAACTGGCTGTGCTCGAAAAATACAGCAACCAGTCGGATTTGGTCAATGCCGTTAAGGACGTCGATGCGCTCATCGTTCGTTCCGACCTTGTTACGGCAGAAGTTATCGACGCCGCCCCCAATCTGAAAATCGTTGTTCGCGCCGGCGCCGGCTACGATAATATCGACCTGGCACAATGCACCGCACGGCACATTGTGGTGATGAACACGCCGGGTCAAAACTCCAACGCCGTTGCCGAACTTGCTCTGGGCTTGATGATATACATGTCGCGCAACCTCTTTTCGCCCGGCACCGGCAGCGAATTGAAAAACCGCAAATTAGGTATCCACGCCTACGGAAACGTAGGTAAACTGATTGCCGCCCATGCTAAGGGTTTCGGCATGGAAGTCTATGGTTTCGACCCCTTTGTTATCGACGAAGTGTTCAAACGCGACGGGGTTGTTGCCTGCAAATCGGCTCAGGAACTGTATGCCGCCTGCGATATTATCTCGATAAATATTCCAGCCGTCGCATCCACAATAAAATCAATCAACAAAGACCTGCTCGGCTGCTTAAAGGACAATGCCATTCTGATTAACACCGCCCGCAAAGAGGTGATTTGCGAGGACGATCTGGCGGCAGCGATGCAAACCAGCCATATCCGCTATGCCACCGATATAAAACCCGCCAACCACGACAAAATGACCGAGTTCGGAACTCGCTATTTTGCCACACCAAAGAAAATGGGCGCCGAAACAGAAGAAGCAAATGTCAATGCGGCAATTGCAGCAATCAATCAGATTGTCAATTTCTTTAAAACCGGCGACGAAACTTACCGGGTTAATTAGTGTCTGTCTATAAAGTATAAAACATATATATAATGTTAATACAAAGCGCTTCGCAGAGGACTGCGCCGTTGTCATGGCGGCTGCGGTTTTTGCATCTCGTAGAGATGCATCGCTCGGTAGAACATCATCACACACACGCATTTGCATCCCGCAGGGATGCATCCCTGCGGGATGCAAAATATTCTTGGATTACTTGTTCTACCGAGCGATGCAATCCTGCGGATTGCCGGATTGCTCAGCCCTTCATGTTACAATAATATTTTGCCCAACATTATGGACAGACACTAAT
>JAITIA010000019.1 GCA_031279695.1 Prevotellaceae bacterium
TTTGCGCTTTGACGGCAAACTTTTTTTTCGGCAGGATAATTTGCGAAACCCGTTTTTTCAATCAACATTTTCATTATCTAAAACATTTAATTTACTAATATTTCATCATTTATATATAATTTTCAATTTCTAATTGCGATGCAAATATAGTAAAAATTATCTGAACTGTGATTTAGTGTGATTTGATTGATTATTGTGATTATTTGTCTGGACTGTGATTTTATCGTGATTTTTTATATGATTTTATCAACCGTCTCAAACTCTTTTCACAACTATAACCATCTTACAGTCTGTATCTTTCCACAACATATTCCGTTCCTGCTTTTGCATCAAATTCTATCAAATTTTTATCCAAAATCTTGACCGGTATTTTCTTTCCACCGGCATAAATCCGAACAGGAGTTTTAGTGCGCAACCGACATGTTTTGTTGTATTTTGGTTTGATAATTGCCTGTGTCAGTTTGCCTTCGGTCCATGCGAAATCAACTTCGTAACCTCCGCGTGCTCGAAAACCTTTTACCGCTCCCGTTGCCCACTGTTCGGGCAGCGCCGGAAGCAGCGACAATTCGCCTCCATGGCTCTGCATCAGCATTTCGGCTATGCCCGCCGTTACGCCCTGTATAGCCTGATTACCTTCAAATGAAGGAGTTATCTGACTGTCCTCTTCCATTGGGTGCAGGCTGACGGCGGTAAGCATTTTGTTGAGAATGTAACAGGCTTCGGCAGGCTCTTCGAGGCGGGCGTGCTGATTGATTTTCCACGCTCCCGACCAGCCCATGTTGATGGTTCCGCCGCGTCGTTTGAGTGTAACTCGCACAGCATCTGCAAGTTCAGGCGTTTTGTGCGGCGTAATATCGTCGTCGGGATAGGCGGCAAAAAGATGCGACAGATGTCTGTGCGTTACTTCAAACTCCTCGAAATCGAACAGCCACTCTTGCAATTGCCCGTGTTTGCCAATTTTGTGCGGAGGAAGACGGTTGAGAGCCGTTGCCGCTTGTGCACGCAGGTCGGCATCTGTGTCAAGAGTTTTGGCTGCCTCCACAAAATTGCGAAGCAGGTTGCGTGCAAGTTGGTTATCGACCGACGCGCCAAACGACATACCAATGCGGTTGCCCTTGTCGTCGATAAACGAATTTTCGGGCGACCCCGATGGACAAGTTACCAGATAACCGGTTTCGGGATTTTCGACCAGAAAGTCGAGACAGAACTCCACCCCGCCTTTCAGTAGCGGATATATTTTTTCGAGATACGCGCGGTCGGCGTCGTAAAGATAGTGATCGTAAAGTTGTTGCAGCAACCACCAGCCCGAAGTCGGGAAGGTCGAATGACGGGGATTTCCGTCGGTGGGCGCCGTATTAAACCACACATCCGCGCCAAGATTCGAGCACCAGCCGCGACAACCAAACAGTTGTTCGGCAGAACGTTGCCCCGCCTGTGCAAGGTTTTCGACAAACAGCCGCAACGATTCGTTGACCGAGGGCAAATTGGTGTTTTCGACAGGCCAGTAGCACTCTTGTATATTGATATTCAGCGTCCAGCGACCCTGCCATCGCCCCTGCAAATTGTCGAGCCAGATATTGTGATTGTTGAACGCCAGAGTATTTTCGCGTGCGCCGGCAAGCAGCAGATAGCGACCGTAATGGAAATAGCGGGCTTGGTAAGCAGGGTCGAACTCTCCGCCGCGAATAGCGTCCATTCGTTGCGTAGTGGTATGAGCGGGAGCCGGATCGGCGCCGAGATTGATGCTACAGGCGGCAAAAAGAGGGCAATAGTCGTCGAGATGACGTTTAAGTAGCTCATTGTAAGGGAGTTTTTCGGCATTGGCGAGATAATCTGTACAACGCCGTTTCTCGTCGGCAGAAACATCGTTCCAAGCCACCCAGTTTGTTGCGCCAACAAGAATAAGAGTTACCGCGTCGGCGTTTTTCACCGTCAGCCCCTCGCCGTTGGCAGTCAGAACGCCGCCTTCGGGAATAACCTTCAACCGTGTTTGCCAGCGCATTTGTGGCGGAAGCACAGTTTGTTGGGGAAACTCCGATATGGTTGTTCCCTCCATCACTATCACGTCCGCACCTTCGATGCGGCTCTTTGCGCTTGGCTGCAAACTTGTGAACCAATGTTCGAGGTTGATAGAGCCTTTACGGTCGGCTGTAAAACGCATCACAATAGCCTGTTGAGGAAAACTTGCGAAGACGCGCCGCGAATAGTTCACCCCGTTGAGCCGATAATCGACGCCCGCAATCGCGCTGTCCATGCACAGATAACGGCGGTAGTTTTCCGCCTTTGCCGTTTCGTGCCCTTCCCATCGCATATTGAGCCTTGCCATAGGCTGATAGAGTTGTACGTGTTCGGGCGTGCTGCCTAATTTCCACGTTTCATTGTCGGCGGCGAGCCAGTCGTGAGCAAAGGCGTATTCGCGAATTTTTTTTGTTGCCTCGAAGCCCTTGGGATTGTTGGGATTATAGGGACCTCCAGCCCAGAGTGTTTCGTCGTTAAACGCCACCACCTCGTGCCCCACCGCGCCGGGAATCATCGCCCCAAAGCGCCCTGTTCCAATTGGCACGCCTTCCCAATATTTCGTGGCGGGTTTGTCGTACCACCATTTCATTGGTATTTGATTGACTGTAATCGCATTATGATGCGAGCAGGATAGCGTAAAGATACAAACGCTTGCAAAAATAATTTGTTTAATTGTACTTATTTTCATTTTTATTGAATTATTTATCATATTCTATTATAGTTTAATATGTAACGGATACCGATTTTTATTTCGGCTCCGTATCCAAGCGAAAACCGATGACTGCCAAGCAGTCTTTTGATCTGTTTTTCATAATTATTATTCAGTCGAAGAACAAACAAAGCTTCAGTACGAAACAGAATACTGTTGGTTATAAAAAAATCGAAACCACCTCCATGTTTGTACAATAAAGCGTTAAAATCGGAATATTTAATTCCTGTCTCGTTACCGTTTTTCATCGACAGAAACATTTGATAGCAAAGCCCGATTTGTGGAAAAAAATTCACACTTTCGCTTATTTTGAAAGGATATTTTCCCACAAACAAATTCAAATCCAAGACTGAGACCTTGTTTTTAAACGCCGTACGCAGCAAAGTGGGCATGGTAAATTCTTCGCTCCAACCGGCTGCTACATAATCAGTTCTGTCGATATGTAATGTTCCGCGCCGGAAATTCACCCCCAATTCGCACATAAAAGCCTCAACCGACAGATGTCCGCCTGCGGCGAAATCTTTTTGAGAAAACTCGACAATTCTGGCGTAGGGAATTCCTGCACGGAAATTTGAAAAATCGGCGTGAAACAAGCCTCCGCCTCCGATTGTTACCGGCAATTTTTGAGCCATACCTGTCGATGCTACTGTCATCAACAGTAAAGATTTGTTCATAAATATCAATTAATTTATTTTGTTAAATCGTTGAAACATTGATGTTTTCAATCATAATTATACAATAAATCCGATTACAAAATTACATAATAATTCAGATATTCAAAGCAGGTTGAAAAAAAAGGCTAAATCTTTTTTTGAGGTGCTATATTTATTTCGTGTCCGTCCGAAAACTCGGATACACGCAATCGCCGTCCCGTAGGGACGGAATGTTGGTAGAAAACACAAGCCCAACCGCGCAATCGCCGTCCCGTCAGGGACGGAATGTGGAATTTGTTGATTTTAATGTGCAGTCCCGTTGTTCGGACGAGGCTGTGCCTCGTCCGGTTTATCTTGGTAGGCTGCGCCTGCCAACAAAGATGTAAATGCAGGCAGAGCCTGCGTAGATAGAGCGGACAAGGTAGAACCTTGTCCCAACAGCCGGGACCAAGTCCCGCAGGGACTTTGGGACATGGCGGAGTTGTCTGCATAAATCAATAGCACCTCAAAACAAGATTTAGCCATATCTTGCATCCCTGTGGGATGCAAATGCGTGTGTGTGATGATGTTCTACCGAGCGATGCATCTCTACGAGATGCAAAAACCGCAGCCGCCATGCTAACAGCGCAGCCCTCTGCAAAACGCTTTTTATACATATTATATATGTGTTTCGATTTTATGGACAGACACTAAATACTTTATTTACGCACAAAAATCTTTATCTTTTTAACAGTATATTTTCTACTTAACTTTTTTCGATAAAGAAAAGATAATAATCTTCCATACAAAGGAGACAGCATAACCAAAGAACCCAATTTCCAAAAATCATTATTACCAGGTCCAAAGAACAACAATATTATTTCCCGTATGTTTAGTGGGCGAATAAGAGGCTGATGATATTTTCCTTCCAGAGGATCGTCAAATGTAATATCTTTTAATTTTTTTGCTTCATTGTATGTTGGATTCTGTAAAAATGTTTTCATCGATGATAAAGCGCAAATATCGAAACAGTATTGTATTCGAGTTGTTACATCAGGTAAATGAAGTAACAAATCAACGGTTTTTTGCATGATTTTCATATTTACTTCGTGTGCTTTATTATCACCCAAATCTATTGATTTATCTTCAAAAACAGGTTCGATTTCATTGCCATTATTTCTGTAACCAATAGTAGAAGAATCTCCGGTTTGAGAAAAATAATGTTCCATAATCATCACAGTCAACGAATTTGGTGTCATTATATTTATATCGTTCAGATATATAAATGTGTCATATCGACTTTTGGATGCATACAGCAATCTGTTTGCATCTATGCCCCAATAATATACATAAATATCCTTATAACCCTCTTTTAGCAGCAGTTTGTTTAATGCGTTTCTTGATGTTCCTTTCCAGCCCAAATCAACAAGGGCGGAATGTTCTGCATTCTCAGGCAACTGATATTGATGTAAATAACTTAAAAGAACAGTTCGTGCTTCTGACGAACGTTTTAAAATCATTTCTTTTACTTTCTCATGTAACAATATGTTATAAAAACCTGAAATACGGTTTTGATTTAATGGTTTGTTCCAAAATTCAGGCGGCATATCAATTATACTGTCAATATCACATACGGAAAGATGAAACATGGATAATATATTTTTGGGAGTTTTCCCTTCGATTCCTGCATCGGAAAATTCATCTTTATTGCAGTTGTACAAACTTGGAAGCCATAATGCTTTACGGGATAAGTAAATGTAAAACAAATTTATTTCCGGAAACAGATGAGATATTCCAAGTGCAATTCGATAAAATATGTAACTGTCTCTCGCCGTAAAATACAGATGCCTAATTCCTCTTTTTTTTGCGTCGTTGAGCACATGAAAGACAAATGGAATATAAACCGGCGCTATTACATTGGCGGCAATATCGGTTCTCGTATCCGGTTTATTGGATAAACGGATCGTTCTGCCGACGCCGGCAAAATACCTGCACATTTCTGGATCAAAGGACATATCCGCATTTTCCAGCCATTTTTTTTCGTATCGCGAATATGAATTTTTGATTAAATGTGCCGTTATTCCCAATCGCTTGGGAATTTTATAATCTCCATGAACGTTGTCGCCGAAGTGATGCCAGCTCTTGAACGGAATATTTAAATGTTGAGATACATATCGATATAAATTACCACTCAATTTTGTACAGGCACATTCTCCGGAAACAAACAGTTTGTCTCCCGATTTCCAAAAGCCCCATTTGCTCAATATTTTTTCAAGGAATGCGGACGGCAAGTACATGTCGGAAATATAGATTATTTCATGTCCCGCTCTGTGCAGATTGTCGATTCTTTCCAAAACGTCATGAACAGGATACAACATTCGTTCTTCAATGCTCATTTCCAAATCAATTACCGTGTTTTTCCTTTGATCAATCGCCGCTAAATCGCAGAAATCGTATATTTCGTCAATGGTTACGGCTTCTTTTTGAAGAGCAAGTCGTGCATCACATTCGGCTTGTTTTCTTCTTTGCACAAAATCAGCAACAAACGCAGGGTTATCATTGCCAAGTTCACAAGCCAGCAACGAAAAAACCATTTCAGGACTTCCGCAAACTCGGATCAAACAAGTGTCGAATATGTCAAACGAATATGTCATTTTTATAAATATCTAAAAATCAGAATCTTTTAATCGCTCTGATAGCCTTTCGCAGAGAATTTCGCTTTAGCATGGCATATACTTCGTTTAGATATTTAAGGCGAAGGCACAGACGCTTTAACCTGTTGGTAAAAGTAGGATTGGCATAATACATCTTCATGCTTTCAAAAAAACGGCGATATTCGGTTTCTGTTTCTGGAAGGATTGATAACAAGGCTTCAATTTGTGCCACATAATTGGTTTTTTGATGCTTCTTTTTGGTCTTTTTTACGCCTGCATGGAAACCTCCCGATACATTATGACCATGTTGGCGGTACAATACTTTTGCATCGGGCAAGGCTTTAAGATTTCCTTCCAGCATGGCGATATAAATTATCCAGCCGTCGTGACTTATATGTTCGCATAGAGGTAATGCCTTCTCCAATAATGTTTTGCAAAACATCGAGGCATGTCCGTAAATACAAAGTCCACTTGTTTCATTCATCATAAAAAGATTGCGTCCGCTTATAAATTTGCGGTAATCGGATGCTCTTTTATTCATGAAATTACCATTTACATCAATATAGGCGCTATCGTGATATATCATTGTGGTATTGTCGTCGATATTGGAGAAAAGATATTGAAGTTTGTCGGGCAGCCATATATCATCCTGATCGGCAAAGGCAATGAAATCGCCCTTGCAGTGCCGCAGAGCCTTTTCAAAATTTTTCACCATGCCCACTTTTTGGACGTTCGGATATATGCTGACATTAGGGTATTTTTCGGCATATTCTTTGAGTATTTCCGGCGTACTGTCGGTCGAGCAGTCGTCGGCTATAACGATTTCAAAATTGGGATACGTTTGCCACAATATTGAGTTCAGTTGTTCTCTGATAAATTTTTCTCCGTTGCAGGTAGCCAAAGCCACCGATATTAATTTTTGACGCATAGTTTAAAATTCTGTAATAAAAAATCGGGCGCAAAATTATTATGTTTTTTCCGAATATACAAATTTTTTTTAACTCATTTGTATAACCCTTATATTTAGATAATTGATTTGCTTGTTTTTCCGACAAACAAATCATGCTGTCCGCAATTCTTGTCGCCACAGGTATATTTTTCCGGTTTTGCCGAATTTAAACCTCTGGTTATAGGATATAAATATTTGCTGGTTAAACCGTTATTTCCACGCTTTTTCAATCCAAGTTCTTTTTCCGTATAAAATGATCTCATAATTTTTTTCGTTTCAAATATTTTTTAACCGCCGCCTTACCTTTTGTCGTCAAAAAATACCTTTGATTTCGATGTTTCGGTTTATCGGGATATAACATTGTGATATAACCTGATTTTAGAGCGGGATTAAGATAAGTGTATAAAAAATTTCTTCTCCCATTTAATTGCAATGTATTCATTAAATCAAATACAGATAATTGGTTGCCGTTTATTATCGTTAATAATTTTATGATATTTTCATTCCTTTCTTGTTCCCTTTCTTGTTCCCTTTC
>JAITIA010000242.1 GCA_031279695.1 Prevotellaceae bacterium
GTTACGAGGTTGGGTTTGCGTTTTCTACCAACATTTCGTCCCTACGGGACGGCGGTTGCGTGTATCCGAGTTTTCGGACGGACACTAATTAATTTGATTTATTTTATTTTCTTCGTGTAACAAAAAAATATTATTACACGAAGTTTCACGAAGAACCACGAAGGTCTTTTACATATTTTTCGTAATTCGTAATTTTATTTTAGGTATACAATACGATATTCATATTTGTTTTTTTAGGTATTCAATACGGTATTCATAAAAATAAAAACAAATTTCACCTTGTATAATCGATAAAAATACGCAGCAAATATCGTATTGCGCGCCCGATGGGAAAAATTAAGCTAAGCATTCCGTTTGTAACAACAGATAAAAACGCATTGAAATGAGAACACGGGATTATCAACTGTCTGCAACACAGTTTACATGGAATGCATCAGCAGAGAAAATGAAACAACTGTATCAATGGATTTTGGAGGAGGGAGAAAAACCGGAATTTGTGTATGAATAAAAAGGTGAAAACCGTGTATTTGTTGTCTTTTAATCCGAATGATTTTAGTAAAGGAGCAAATTCTTTGAAACAAATGCTTTGGTATTTTGTAAACGCTTTTTTTGTTCGAGCTTCGTGGAATCCGTTTATGAGTGTTAAAGTAGGGTTGCTAAAAATGTTCGGTGCAAAAATAGGAAAGGGTTTAATTATAAAAAACAACGTAACCATTAAATTTCCATGGAAATTAACTGTCGGCAATCATGTATGGCTGGGAGAAAACTGTTGGATAGACAATTTGGAGCAAGTCGTCATCGGTAATAATGTCTGCATATCGCAGGGAGCGTTATTATTAACAGGCAATCACGATTATTCCGTATCTTCTTTTGATTATCGCAACGCTCCGATTGTTTTGGAAGACGGAGTTTGGATAGGGGCGAAAAGTACGGTATGTTCTGGAGTAACTTGTTTTAGTCATTCCATTCTGACCGTTGGTTCCGTCGCCACTAAAAATATGGAAGCCTATACAATCTATCAGGGAAATCCGGCTATATCCATTAGAAAAAGAGAAATCACCTCGTGAAAAAGAAATACATTATATGAATACCTAAAAAATCAGGTATCATTATGTAGTGTCCGTCCGAAAACTTAAAAAAATGGAATATCAGCAAAGTCCCGCAGGGACGACACTTTATTAACCGGTGGCTTTAGCCTCCGGCAGCGACCTTGCCACGGCTGTTGGGACAAGGTTCTACCTTGTCCACTCTATCTACGCAGGCTGTGCCTGCATTTGCACCTTTGTTGGCAGGCGCAGCCTACCAAGATAAACCGGACGAGGCACAGCCTCGTCCGAACAACGGGACTGCACTTTAAATCAACAAATTTCACATTCCGTCCCTGACGGGACGGCGATTGCGCCGTTGGGCTTGTGTTTTCTACCAACATTCCGTCCCTACGGGACGGCGATTGCGTGTATTCGAGTTTTCGGACGGACACTAAATAAATATAGCACCTCAAAAAAAGATTTAGCCATAATTCACATTTTTTTCATTATTGAAAAAAAATGTATAATTTTGCGGCGATTTTCAGGGGATTTTAACGGGCTTCGGTTCTCAAAAAAATCGAAACAGTAAAACAGGATATTAAATTAGAAGTCCATTTATTATTAATCAATTATGATGAAACATTTTATTATTTTTGCGGTTACGACCATTAGCATTCTGTGTATATCGTGTCGAACCTACAACGACAAAACGTCTGAAAAGACGATTACCTCATTCGACGAAATTGCTGGCAAATTTGCCGAGCCGCCCGCCGAATATGGCTCCGCGCCTCTCTGGGTATGGAATACCGAAATAACAAAAGAAATGCTCGAAACCTCGCTCAACGACCTGAAAGCGAAAGGCTTTGGCGGAGTGTTTATCCATCCCCGTCCCGGACTGATTACCGAATATATTGCCAACCAGTGGTTTGAGCTTTGCCGTCATGCCGTAAACGTTGGAAAACAACTCGGAATGTATGTCTGGATATACGACGAAAATTCCTATCCCAGCGGTTTTGCCGGCGGACATGTCCCTGCGCAAATGCCCGAAAGCGGCAAAAACGGAGCGCTGGCGGTGAACAAACACGAGGCGTTTCCCGACGAAGTGCCCAACAATTTGTTTGTCTGTTTCAAAAAGGAAAACGATAAATATCGCGAAATACCGCCGGCAGACTATGCCGCCGAGCGCGGCAAAAAAGGCGAATATTATCTCTTGAACAAAGCAGATTATGGAAAATCGCCATGGTTTGGCGGATACTCATACGTCGATTTGCTCTATCCCGGAGTAACGGAGAAATTTATCGAAGTTACCATCGACGGCTACAAACGCGCTCTGGGCGACGAGTTTGGCAAAACCGTACCCGGATGGTTTACCGACGAACCGAATATCAACCCGCCCGGCGCACTGCGGTGGACAAAAGACCTGCCCGATGTTTTTCGCAACAAATGGGGTTATGATTTGAAAGAAAATTTGCCCTCGCTGTTTGCCGAAACCGGCGACTGGAAACGTGTGAGACACAATTATACACAAACGCTGCTCCAAATGTTTATCGACCGTTTTGCCAAAATCTGCTACGAATATTGCGAAGCAAACAATCTGAAATTTACGGGACACTACTGGGAACACGGCTGGCCCGACATGGTTGAAGGCGGCGATAACATGGCAATGTATGCCTGGCATCAAATGCCCGGTATCGACATGCTTTTCAATCAGTATAACGACGAATCGCCTCAGGCTCAGTTTGGAAATGTCCGCTCGGTGAAAGAACTTGCAAGCGTGGCAAATCAAACCGGTCGCCGGCGCACGCTGTGCGAAACTTATGGAGCAGGCGGCTGGGAAGAAACATTCCGCGATTTTAAGCGTCTTGGCGACTGGGAATACGCTCTGGGCGTGAATTTTATGAACCAACATATTGCTAATTTGAGCATCGCCGGCGCACGCAAATACGATCATCCGCCGGTATTTTCGGCGCATTCCCCGTGGTGGCAGTACTACGGTGAACTGAATCAATATTTTGCACGCCTCTCGATGGCGCTCTCGGCGGGCGAACAGGTGAACGACCTGCTGATAATCGAGCCAACCACTTCGATTTGGATGTATTACGCATACCGTTTCAGTAATCAGACATTCAGAGAAACGGGCAATGTTTTTCAACGTTTTGTAACCGCCTTTGAAAAGGCTCAGATAGAATACGATCTCGGCTCGGAAAACATTATCAAAGATCGTGGCAAAGTGCGCAAAAACAAGTTTGTAATCGGGCAGCGGGAATATTCAAAAGTCATTATTCCCCCAATGACCGAAAATCTCGACGCACCCACGTTTGCTCTGCTCAAAAAATTTGCATCCGGCGGAGGAACAGTCGTTGCATATTCTCAACCCTCGTATGTGGATGGCAGTCAGAACAAAGAAATTCAGGAGTTTTTTGCTGATACTGAAAAAGTTACACTTCGGTCGGCGGACAAACATGACTTCGCCTCTGTCGCCTCGCCCGACGTCAAATTTACGCTGACATCCGGCGTGGATAATCTGTATCATCATCGCCGAATTATGGAAGACGGTCAGATTCTGTTCCTTGCCAACGTCAGCCTGACGGAAACCGCGCTCGGAACGGTTGAACTGAAAGGCGCCGATGCCGTTGAACTTCATGCATTGTCGGGAAAACTCAGAGATTATCCAGAAACGGCAAAGGACGGACGTATTTCGCTGACATACAACCTTCCGCCGGCAGGCAGTCTGCTGCTTTATATCTGCAACGATAAAAAAAGCGGATACGCGCCACAGCCCGCAGCCAAAGCGCCGCAGGTCGAAATTGCGGCAACAGCGCCCGTAGCCGTCAGTCCCGAAACCGACAACGTGCTGACCATCGATTTCTGCGACCTGACCGTTGGCAATGAAAAATTTAGCGATCTGCATTTTTTCGACGCCGCCGACAAAGCATTCAAACATCACGGTTTCAGAGATGGCAATCCATGGAGTACATCCGTACAGTACAAAAAAAATATCGTCGAACGCGACACGTTTTCCACCGGCGGATTTATTGTTACTTATCGATTTACGGTTGCTTCGGCATTCGATTTTTCGGAAATGCAGGCAGTTGTCGAAAATGCTGAACTGTATGAAATTACGCTCAACGGCAAACCCGTTAAACCGTCCGGCGCATGGTGGCTCGACCGGCAAATGGGCGTGTGTCCAATAGGTAAACAGGTGCAAAAAGGTGAAAATCTGCTTGTTCTGAAACTGTCGCCCATGAAAGTTCATGCCGAAATAGAACCGGTTTACATACGCGGCAAATTCAGCGTAACGCCCGCCGCCAAAGGCTGGACGCTGAATCCGCCACAGACAACGCTCGCCATCGGCAGCTGGAAAGAACAGGGTATGCCATTCTATGCCGGAACGGTAACATATTCTAAACGTTACGATATTGCCGACCCGTCGAAACGGCATTTCGTCTGTCTCGACCAGTGGACGGGCACGGTGGCGGAAGTAACGGTAAACGGCAAATCGGCAGGTACAATTGCATTTGAACCATACATTGCCGACGTTTCCAAACTGCTGCAAAAAGGCGAAAACACTATCGTTGTAAAAGTGGTTGGCAGCAACAAAAACCTGCTGGGACCCTTCCACAACAATCCCGCGCCGGGGATAACCGGTCCATGGCATTTCCGAAATGTCAAAGTTTATCCGTCGGGAAAAGACTATCAGCAACTTGATTATGGACTGATGAATGATTTCAGTGTGAAAACAGATTAATTGATTAATTGATTAATTGATTAATTGATTAATTGATTCTGCATCGTTGCTACAATCAAAAAAACACAGTCCGGACAATTCCGCCGCAGGCATTAATCACTAATCACTAATCACTAAAAAATTTGGCATTATCAAAAAAAGCCGTAACTTTGCAGCGTGATTTTAATACAGTTATTTAAGAATTTTATTTAAGATGAATTATAGAAAGATAAACAATATCACGGGATTGATAATATTTGTTATTGCTGCTTTTACGTATATTTCCACTGCGGAATCGACCGCCAGTTTGTGGGATTGCAGCGAATTTATCACCTCTGCCGACAAATTAGAGGTGGGTCATGCTCCCGGCGCTCCGCTTTTTATGATGATAGGACATCTGTTTGCAATGTTTGCCGCCCCCGTCGATGTGGCGTATATGATAAATATCTTCTCGGCTTTGTGCAGCGCATTCACCATTCTGTTCCTTTTCTGGAGTATCACGCATCTCACCCGCCGTTTTGTGGACAATACCCTCGTGATTATGGCAAGCGGCGCTGTGGGCGCTCTGGTTTATACCTTTTCCGATACTTTCTGGTTTTCGGCTGTCGAAGGCGAAGTTTACGCCGCCTCGTCGCTGATTACGGCGCTGGTGTTTTGGGCAATACTGAAATGGGAAGAGCAAGCCGATACCCGATACGCCAATCGCTGGCTGATACTGATTGCCTATATCACAGGGCTGTCCATTGGCGTTCACTTGTTGAATTTGCTGGTTGTGCCAACCATTGTTTTTGTCTATTATTTCAAAAAATACAAAGTCAGCCGCATGGGAATAATCAAAACCAGTCTCGTTTCGTTTTTCCTGCTGGCATTGCTCATCTGGGGAATAATCCCGCAGATGCCCAACGTAGCCTCGTGGTTCGAGCTGATGTTTGTAAACTCATTCGGGCTGCCCGTTAATTCGGGGCTGCTGTTTTTTGTGGTGGCGCTGATGGCAGCGCTGGCATACCTTGTATATTATACCGCCAAAGAAGGAAAGGCAACAATGAACGCGGTGATGCTTGGGCTATCGTTTTGTTTGCTGGGTTTTGGCAGTTATGCAATGATTGTTATCCGCTCGTCAGCCGATACGCCGATGAACCAGAACCGCCCCGACAATATCTTCTCTCTGATGAGTTATCTCAACCGCGAACAGTATGGCTCGCGTCCGCTGATTACAGGACCGTATTATTCCGACGCCAACGACTATGAGGTGGTCAACAAAGACCGCTATATCCGTCTTGGCAACAAATATGTCAAAAAAGGAATGACGCAGGAAATCGAATATCGGCGCAAAATAGTTTTTCCGCGCATGTGGAGTCCCAAACCCGACCATGTCAATGTATATCGAACATACGTCGATGGCAAAAAACCTGCTTTTATCGACAATCTTAGTTTCTTTTTCGACTATCAGCTTGGCTTCATGTATTGGCGATATTTTATGTGGAACTTTGTTGGCAGGCAAAACGACATGCAGGCAACGCTCTACGACCGTACCAGCGGCAACTGGATTTCGGGCATAAAGTTTATCGACGAGGCGCGTCTGGGTCCAATGGACGATTTGCCCGAATATCTTGCAAAAAATAAAGGTAACAATAAATACTATTTTCTCCCGCTTATTCTCGGACTTCTCGGTCTGTTTCATCAGTTAAAAAAGGATAAAAAAGGATTTACCGTGCTCACTCTTCTGTTTTTCTTTACAGGGATGGCAATTGTTATCTATCTGAACCAAACGCCCAACGAGCCGCGCGAAAGGGATTACGCCTACGCCGCCTCGTTCTACGCCTACGCAATCTGGGCAGGAATGGGCGTCGCCTGCATTGCCGGCTTCCTATCAAAATATCTGAAAGCAAAAATCGCCGCGCCCGTTGCTCTGCTGCTTGGCTTGCCCGCGCCGATTATTATGGCGGAACAGAATTGGGACGACCACGACCGCTCGGGACGATATATCGCCACCGATTTCGGTTATAATTACCTCTCGTCGTGCGACCGCAACGCCATTCTCTATACCTTTGGCGATAACGATACTTTCCCCCTCTGGTACAATCAGGAAGTGGAAGGCGTGCGCACCGATATTAAGGTGGCTAATTCGATGTATCTTGTTTCCGACTGGTACTATATGCAGATGATGAAACGTACCTACGACGCTCCGCCCTTTGTAACAACCGCCACCCCCGAAAAAATAATTGGCGAAACACGCGGCTATATCCCCGTATCGGCGCAGCGCCAGTATGCCGACGCCAAACAGTCGCTCAACCAAGTTTTTAGCGACCGCGACGAGTTCAAAGTGCGCGGCTCGAACGGAAAAATGATAAATATCTTCCGCTCGAAGGAACTCATATTGCCGGTCAATAAACAGGAGATAATCGACAAAGGGCTGGCACGCGATACGGCGGCAATAATTCCGTATTTCGCCATTAATGTTGGCGACGGAATTATGAAAAATAAACTTGCCGCACTCGATATTCTGGTGAACAATTTCCCCAACCGCCCAATATATTACGGAACAACCGGCGACGACGATTTCCACATGGGAATGCGGCGCAATATGCGCATGGAAGGGCTTGCCTATCGCCTTGTGCCCGAAATTACCGACCACTCGCCCGTCAATGTCGATAAAACTTTCGACCTGCTGGTGAACAAATTCCGCTATCGCGGGCTGAACGACGAGTCGGTTTATTTCGACGAAACGTCGCGCCGCATGATAATGTACTATAAATATGCCTTCTTTAACCTTATTACGGCATTTAAAAGCGCAGGCAACAAGGAAAGAATGAAACAGTTGATGGAAAAATATCATCAAACGATGCCCGAAATGCAGGTCATCAGTTCCTATCCTTCGCTGCAACGCACAGTCAATCCGGTAATCGACGCCTATTTTGTTGCCGAACTGAACGACTATGGCGTGTCGCTCGCCGAAAGGGCTATCTCCGAATATCAAAAGGAATTTAACTATTATGTCCGCCTTGGCAATAGTCAAAAACTGCTCTACAAGGACGCGCTCAACGCCTCGTTCTACGGATTGCGAAACCTCGAAACCATTCTGAAAATTAATTCTCAGGACGCACTGCTTGTCCGCTCCGGCGAACTGACGAAATATATGGAATCGTTTTTAAATACACACAAATAAAGAATATATAATGAACTATAAACAATTAAACAATATCACGGGCTGGCTGGTATTTGCCGTTGCCGCATGTACCTATATACTAACGGTTGAACCCAGCGCAAGTCTGTGGGATTGCAGCGAATTTATCACTTCGGCATATAAACTCGAAGTAGGGCATCCTCCCGGCGCGCCGCTCTTTGCCATGCTCGGACATCTGTTTACCATGTTTGTAGCGCCGCATCATGCCGCCATTGCGGTAAACATCTTTTCGGCGCTGTGCAGCGCATTCACCATTCTGTTTCTTTTCTGGAGTATCACAATGCTTGTACGCAAACTGTCGGACAACACAATCACTGTAATTGCCTGCGGGCTGATTGGCGCTCTGGTTTATACCTTCTCCGATACCTTCTGGTTTTCGGCAGTCGAAGGCGAAGTTTACGCCGCCTCGTCGCTGATAACCGCCGCCGTCTTTTGGGCAATACTCAAATGGGAAGAACAGTCCGATACCCAATATGCCAATCGCTGGTTAGTGCTCATTGCCTACATCACAGGGCTGTCAATCGGCGTCCACCTGCTCAATTTGCTGGTTATTCCAACCATTGTGTTTGTCTATTATTTTAAAAAATATAAAGTGAGCCGCGCCGGATTAATCAAAACAAGCCTCGTGTCGATAATCCTGCTTGCCTCCGTAATCTGGGGCATAATTCCCGGAATGCCCAAAGTAGCCGCGTGGTTCGAAATATTATTTGTCAACGGACTCAAACTGCCGGTCAATTCGGGCGTGCTGTTTTTTGTGCTGATGCTGATACCCGTTCTGGCATACCTTATATATACAACAAACCGGCGCGGTCAGAAACTGATGAATACCGTTTTCCTCTCGCTTGCCTTCTGCCTGCTGGGCTACGGCAGTTATGCGATGATAATGATACGCTCGTCGGCCGACACGCCAATGAATCAAAACAAACCAAACAATATCTTTTCTCTGGTCTATTATCTCAACCGCACCCAATACGGCGCCTCGCCGCTCATTTCGGGACCATACTATACCGAAGCCTCCGAATACGAACTCGTGCCGCGAGAAGACTATGTTCTGGTTGGCGACCAATATGTAAAAAAACAGTTCCGCGAACAAAAATTCAAAAAAAACCACTTCTTTTCGCGCATGTGGAGCGACCGCCGTCCGGGTCAAATACAAATCTACAAAAAATATACAAGCGGAGCCACGCCAAGCTTTACCGATAATATTCACTTTTTTATCGATTATCAACTTGGATTTATGTATTGGCGATATTTTATGTGGAACTTCGCCGGCAGGCAAAACGACATGCAAGCCTCGCCCGACGACCCCACGCGCGGTAATTGGATTTCGGGAATCACCCCTTTCGACGAAGCCCGTCTCGGCTCAACCGCCAATCAACCAAAATATCTTGCCAACAATAAAGGCAATAATAAATACTATTTTCTGCCCCTTATTCTGGGGCTGCTTGGGCTGATTTATCAGTTCCGACACGACAAAAAGGGCTTCACCGTTGTAACTCTGCTCTTCTTTTTCACCGGAATAGCAATCATTCTCTACCTCAACCAAGCGCCCAACGAACCTCGCGAACGCGATTATGCCTACGCCGGCTCGTTCTACGCCTTTGCTATCTGGGTGGGAATGGGCGTCGCCTTTGTGCAAAAACTGCTAAAAAAAGCAGTGAACGACCGTCAAGCAGCCTGCCTCGCCCTGATTGCAGCCACGCCCGTCCCAATAATCATGGCGCAGCAAAACTGGGACGACCACGACCGCTCGGGACGATACGTTACTACCGATTTCGGATACAATTACCTCAACTCGTGCGATAAAAATGCAGTGCTTTATACTCACGGCGACAACGATACTTTTGCCCTCTGGTATAATCAGGAAGTGGAAGGCGTAAGAACCGACATCAAAGTGGTTAATACTCAATATATACACTCCGACTGGTACTACGCCCAAATGATGAAACAAACCTACGACTCGCCCCCGCTGAAAACAATTGCCACTACCGAAAAAATTGCGGGCGAAAGCCGATACCATATCTATACGCTCAAAAACTTTGGCAAAGAAAAGTTGCAGCTTCCGTATTGCGACCTTAAAACAGCGCTCGAAAAATATATTTTCAACGACGACCCCGCAACAAAAATGAAACTCGACAATACCGTCTATCACATCGTGCCCTCGCCCGATTTGAGAATGCCAATCGACCGCGACAAAGTGATGGCGCTGGGGCTGGTAAAAGACACCGCCGCCATTGTTCCGTATATCTCCTTCAACGCCTCGCAGGGAATATCGCTGGCACAACTTGCCTCGCTCGATTTTACGGTGAATAACTTCCCGCATCGCCCGTTCTACTACGGAACAGGCGGCGACGACGAATTTCTGATGGGCGTCGAAAACAACCTCCGCTTCGAAGGGCTGGTGAGCCGCCTAACCCCCGAAAATACAAGGTCGAACCCTATCGACGTGGATAAAACATTCGACCTGCTGACCAGCAAATTCCACTATCGCGGCTGGAACAACCCCGACGTTTACGTCGATGAATGCTCCAAACGATTAGTATTGTCGTGCTATCGCAACGCCTTTATCATGCTTGGCAGTATGCTCAAATACAGCGGCGACAGTATCCGCCTGCAACAATTGATGGAAAAATATCACGACGCAATTCCCGAAATGGAAATATCCAATATCCTCGAAACCCCATATCTGAGAATTGCCAATCCAATTGTCGATTTCTATTTTGCATCGGGACTGAACGAATATGCCGCCTCGCTGTCGCAACGCCTAATCGACGAATATCGCAGCGAATATCTCTACTACACAAACCTGCATCGCGGCTCGGTGGACATGCAACTGGGACGTACATATCAGGGAATAAAAAATCTGAACGATATGCTTACAAACTACAAACAGCAGGATTTGCAGAAACAGTCGAGCGAACTGTTGTCGGCAATGAGCGCCGCCCTGACAAAACAGTAAACACACACGGCAATGTATTTCAGCGCTCCGAATTTCATACGTAAACTGTTTCCCATGCTAATATGGAGTTTCCCGTCGGACGGAAACAGTGTTTACCTGACTTTCGACGACGGTCCCACCGAAGACCTTACGCCTTGGGTGCTCGATAAACTCGACGAGTTTGACGCCCACGCAACCTTCTTCTGTCTGGGGAAAAACGTCGAACAGCATCCCGAAATATATAAAATGATAGTGGAACGCGGACATGCCGTAGGCAATCATTCCTACAGCCACCTGAAAGGCTGGGGAGCAAGCGTATCATCATATATTCAGGACTTTGACTTTGCCGCCGGATTTATCGACAGCAACCTCATCCGCCCCCCATACGGACGGCTGACGCCCACGCAAGCAAAAATATTGAACGAAAGATATAAACTGATAATGTGGGATATACTGAGCCGCGATTACAGTACAGCAATCTCGCGTCGCGGCTGTGTGAAAAATGTTATCAAACACCTCTATCCGGGCGCAATAGTAGTGTTCCACGATTCGCTAAAAGCCTCGCGTAACCTCAAATACGCCCTCCCCCGCGTCCTCGAATTTATAAAAACCAAAGGCTACGTTTGCCGCAAAATTGAACTATAAATTTGGATTGACAATTTTTGAATTTTGATTGACTTGCGACCGGAATCATTGTTTCTAAACGGCGGGAGGTCGAGATTGTGAAAAATGTGAATGATTCCTGTCGCAAATCTGCCTGCATTGCGAAAAATGCGAATGATTCCTGTCGCAAATCTGCCTGCATGTGAAAAATGCGAATGATTCCTGTCGCAAATCTGCCTGCATTGCGAAAAATGCGAATGATTCCTGTCGCAATGCAGACGGGATTGCGTCTTGCGCTCTCTGTGTGTCTCTGTGAAACCTCTGTGTCATAAAATTACACAGAGACACACAGAGTTTCACAGAGGAACACAGAGTTTACAAATGCCGCCGAAAGTATTAATCACTAAAAATTAGGTATTAATCACTAAAAAAACAGTTTAGCAATGACAAAAATCGTTGTTGTGCAGAAAAAATTTAACCCGTTAAAACTTTGAAGATTTGTATGTTATGTCTGTCAAAAAAAATATTTTCAACCCTGATTGCTTTGATTTGAAAAAAAGTTTATACTTTTGCACTTTATTTTTTACAACTGTTTCGGAACAAATCCTGTTATAAACAGGTAAAAAATGAAAATGTTTTTAAAAAGTATTTACAAGATAAACTGTAAACAGAATAAAAATGAAACAGATTAAATTTGCCCTTGCATTTGCCTTGTTATTGTCGATTTCATGCTCGCACGGGACAACAAAGCATAATTTGATTCCTATTTATATTGAGCCGGATAAAGTTATGGAAGCGTATGACATTGCCGGCGATGTGGAAACGGAATGGGACATTGTTCCGCTGGAAACTACCGATGACTGCTTGATTTCGCAAATATCGCGAGTAATATTTCAAAATGAAATGTACTATATTCTGGATAATACATCAATGATTTATCTATTCAATTCGTCCGGAAAATATTTGAGAAAACTTGACAGAAAGGGACAGGGTCCCGGCGAATATCTTTCTATCTTTTCGTTTGATGTAATTGGAAATGAAGTCTGGGTTAGCGATGTAAACAGACGAAGATTGCTGATTTACGATTCGCTGTTTAACTTCATAGGCGAAGTAAATAATTTAAACATTGCAATTTGCGATATGAACCATGCCGGACAGAATGTGTACGTGGCATCAAACTGGTTCGAATCTCAGCCTAAAAACTGTCAATTAGCGCGGTATTCCATTCCCAACAAACAAATTACCAGCCTGCTTGATGTCGGAACTCTGGAAAAGAATTTTTATGCTGTCAATAAAATAAAACAGATAGTTAAACATGGAGATTCCTGCCTGTTTTTTCAGTCCTGCTGCGATACTTTGTTTCAAATAAGGGACAATACTCTGATACCGAAATACAAATTTTCCTTTTCGGAGCGTTATCAGGATATTCCGAGAACTATGAAACAAATAAAAGATGATGATATAGATATGATTAGAGGTATCCAAAACATCGAAAAAACGCGAAACAGCATAATTTTCAACTATGCTGACAGGAGTGTAATTGTTTCCGCCGTTTACAGCGAATTGACAGGCAAAAGTCAGGTTTATTCGCAGTTTCGACATTCCGATTTGGGAAATTTGCTGATATTGCCGCCAAGGTTTACTCCGGATGGAGAAATGATTTGCAAATATGAACCAATGATGTTTTTTGAGGGATACAAACATCTTTTGGACGAAACGAAATTTAAAAATCCTGCCGATTTGCAGAAACTCAAAACCGCAATTGCCACACTGAAAGAGGACGATAATCCGGTGCTGATAAAATTTAAACTCAAAAAAGATTCAAAACTGTGAGAAACAGATATTTTATCTATACCATTACTGTTTGTGCACTGTGTTTGGGGCTAAGTTTGTTTTTCTGTTGGCGCTATAAAAACAGGGCGGAAACAATGTTGCGTCAGAACGAAGAATTGCAGGCAGAAAACAGCAAATTGTCGCTGCTGAAAACGCTGAACCGCCATCGCGAAGAAGAGCAGCGCTTGTCGGGATGCGAAATTGGCAGCCTGAAACTCGACGAAGAAGGACGCAACCCTGCCTTGCTCGAAGGCATGATAAACGGCAATACGCTGGTACTCTATTTTTCGGAAACAGGCTGCGATATGTGCCTCGAAGCCCAGCTTGCCGCTTTGAACAAATGGCGCGACTCTATAAACAGCAACATCATACTTTTCCTTTATGCCACAAACAACCGCTATGTCCAAATACAGCAATCGAAACTCGCCTATCCCATTTACAGGGTTTTCAAAAAACTGACAAGCGACGATATGCCACTGTATTTTATGATAGAAAAAGAAACGATGCGTATCAATTCTCCATTCTTCCCGCTCAAAGAACTGCCCGACCAAACAGAAAAATATCTCGGATATATCAAAGAAAAATATTTTTATGTATTTTGCGAAAATAAAAATAAATGAATAAAAAAAGTGTTATGAGAAAAATAATGACAGTGTGTTGCCTGTTGATTACTATACAGGCTTTTGCGGGAAAATTAGAAAAAGATTTGCCCGGCGTATGGAATGTTGTGAAAATTGAAACATCCGACGAAATGATTGACGGAATGATTAAATCTTTGATTGGCGACAAATACAAGGATTTGATTGTGGAATTTACCAAAACAGGCATGGTGAAAATTGCCGGACGGGAAACAGGAACAAAATATGTGGTGAATAAAGAAATGATAAAATTATCGCAGGGGCTGGCAGAGAAACTGAAAAATCCGGAAGTGAAAGCCCGCAGCAAAAAGGACGAGCTGACAGTGGATATTTCGCCCGAACTTGCCAAACAGATATTTCTGATGGCAAAAGACATGTATCTGAAATCGGGCGGCGAAGCATTAGTCGCCGCAATGATGGAAAATGTAGCCCTCAACTCGGGAATAAAAGGCGTGATAACCCTGAAACGTAAAAAATAATGCCGTATATCAACATTCTGCACAGCTGTTTACTGCGGGGAAAAATTGAAGCCGGTTGCGACGAAGCCGGCAGAGGCTGCCTGTGCGGACCGGTCTATGCCGCCGCCGTAATTCTCCCCCCAAACTTCTATCACCCCGAACTTAACGACTCGAAACAAATCAAAGAACCCGTACGCGAAATGCTGCGGAAATATATCGAAGAAAACGCACTGTGCTATGCCGTTGCCAGCGTCGATAATCGCGAAATAGACAGAATAAATATCCTGAAAGCCTCGATACTCGCCATGCATCGCGCACTGGGCAAATTAAGCACACAACCCGAACATATTCTGGTTGATGGCAACAAATTTGTGCAGTATCGCGATATTCCCCATACCTGCATCGTCAAGGGCGACTCGAAGTACGCCTCCATAGCCGCCGCCTCCATTCTGGCAAAAACCTGCCGCGATGAATATATGCTCAATATAGCCAAAGAATATCCCGATTACCTCTGGAACGAAAATAAAGGCTATCCAACACAAAACCACCGCCATGCAATTGCAAAATTCGGACTTACCCCATACCACCGCCGCTCATTCGCCAATCAGGACGATAAACAGTTGAAACTTCCTTTTTAGTGATTAGTGGTTAGTGATTAGTGATTAGTGCCTGCGGGTGCGGCTGTCTGAACCGTGATTTTAAGGTGATTTTAATTATTTTTGTAAACCTCCCCCTGCCCCCTCCAAAAGAGGGGAATGTTTGCGGCGATGTAGAGACGCACGGCGTGCGTCTCTGCGACGATTGTTTGCGGCGGCGTTGTGCGTCGCAATGTAGAGACGTTGCATGCAACGTCTCTACGGTGTTTGCCGGTCAAGAGATTGCCACGGAGCCCAAGTCCCGCAGGGACTGCACATTAAATCAACAAATTCCACATTCCGTCCCTATCGGGACGGCGATTACGAGGTTGGCTTGCGTTTTCTACCAACATTCCGTCCCTACGGGACGGCGGTTGCGTGTATCCGAATTTTCGGACGGACACTATTTACTGTATAACACCTGTTTCCGTTATTTGTCTTTTAGTATCGTCGATTACCATTGCCAGCCCGATTGCCTCGGGATACGGTGCGAGGTAGTTTTTCGACTCCATCTGCTCGACGGCTTCTGTGAGTTTAACCGGAACGTCTTCCGGCTTGTAGGCAACTTTCAGTTCGATGACATACGTATTTCCATTGTAGGATATTACCAAATCGGCGCGTCCGAGATTTGTGTGCATTTCGGCGACCGTTACCACGCCGCAGCCGCGAAAGAAGGCGAGAATTGTTGAGCGATATAGCCATTCGCGGACTTGAATTTTGAGCTTGTTGAACCGTATATTTACCTGTCCGGCACGGGAAAAATCATCGTAGGGAATACTCGCCAAAAGGGCGTTGAGAAAAGA
>JAITIA010000102.1 GCA_031279695.1 Prevotellaceae bacterium
GTGCCAAGGTCGAGCGTTACGCGGTCGAAATACTGTTTATAAAATGCCGTATGATTTGTTTTGAGTGTTTTGTAATCCTTTTGAACGGCTGTCTGCAAACTGCTCTGCGCCTTTTGGTCGGGATTGCCGTTGAGACTTTTGTAGTTTTCAAAATTGGTAGCAATGGAGATGTAAATTGTTACCGCGTCGGCGTCGGATACTCCGATTTCGTTTCCTTTGGATGTGATTGCGCCCTTTTCGGGGACAATTTTAGCCAGAGCGGTAAACTTGACTTTTCCTTCCAGATTTTCCTGATTGCCCGACACGCCTTTCATTATAAGGCTGTTGTCGTTTGCTTCGACGGTAATTTTCTGCGGACTTGTGAAGTTTGCCGTGAAATTGAGTTTGCCTTTTTTTGAGGCGCTGATGCGCATCACAATCACTTGGTCGGTGAACGACGAAAACACTTCGCGTACATATTCAACGCCATCCACAGTATAACGTGTGGTAGCCACCGCCGAGGCGAGGTTGAGTTCGCGATAGTAGTTTTCCGCCTTTTCGTGTCCGGCGAAGGCAAGATTGAGGTCGCCAACAGGCTGATACGACATGCCATGATTGGTTTTTGCCATGATTTTTTCCGTTGCCATATCCTGCGCTTCCCTATATTTTTGTTCAAAAATCAGTTTGCGCACTTCGGGTAGAGCAGCAAGCGCGTCGGGATTGGGATTGTTGTTTGGTCCGCCTGCCCACACTGTTTCTTCGTTGAGTTGCAGGCGTTCCTGTTCGGGATTGCCGAAAACCATTGCTCCCAGCCGTCCGTTGCCTACGGGTAAGGCTTCGACCCATTTCTGGGCGGGCGACTTGTACCACAGTTTCAAATCGTTTCCGTTATCTACGGATTTGCACGATATTGCCGTAAGGGTCAATATCAGAATATACTTACTAAAATGTTTCATAAATCGTTTCATTAAAAATGATTTTTATTTTTTACGCCGCAAAAGTACAACGTTTCTGTCAAAGAACAAATTTTATTTCATAAATCATTGCAAAACACCGATAATAAAACGATTGATGCGGGCGTTTTTCGCTGTAAAACCTGATAATATTTTCTTATTAAAAAAAGAGATAATATCTCATAAAATATAATCATCAATCAAAAATCATTTTATCGATTACTTTTTTTTCGGATATGCGTTTTTCGATGGTTTGTTTATATTCTATCCAGTAGTATTTTTCGTCTTTGCGTTTGATATTTTCCATCCATTTGAGAGCAAGGTCGTATTCGCCAAGCATTTCGCAGCCCAGAGCCATGTTGAAACAGCAGACTGCGGCAAGCGATTTATTACTGTTGTCCACATGCTGCATCCATACTCGCATTGCGTTGTGCCAGTCCTCGTTTTCGATATATTCACGCGCCCGTTCTATTTCCGATTGAAGGTAATAGTACCGTGTTTCCTCCATCCAGTATGGGGCAAGTCTTTTGGCATAATTCTGTGTCAGTTCCCGACCGACGGTTTCGACCACTGTTTTTCTGTCGGGCAGCACATCCTCGTCCACTTCCCAGTAATACTGTTTCGACACCAAGTTCAGAGTGTCGTTCACTTGATTACTGTCGAGCAGAGTATGCTGTCGGGCGTCGTATATTTTGAACGAGACGCCGTATATGGCAGGCGTTGATATCGAATACGATTCGTTGCCATAGACGTATCCCGACAGCGCTCCGGAAACTTTCGACTTTCCGACGTCGATTTTCAGATTAGCCAGAACAATCAGATAATCGGCGTCGGAGGTTGCCCTGATTTCGTCGATTTGTTCGTTGCTCATTTCCTCGTGCGACTGTATGGTATAGACGGGAAATACGTAGGCGCTGTATTTGGGCGAGGCTTCGAGATTTTCTTTCAGAAACATGGCTGTATTTGTGAGGTCGAGGCTGTCGCCGGCGGTATTCCAGAGCGCCACAATGGCGATATTGGCACTGCTTGACAGGTTGATCTGCCTGGTTGGCGGATTGAGGGTCTGTACCTTTGTGCTTGTGTATTGTATTGTGCCGCACGCAGTTATGAGCAGGCTCAGCGTCCCGGTCAATAGATATTTAAGTAAAAAATCTTTCATACAAAATAAACTGTTTTTTTGTGATATTACTGTTGAAGTTCGTTTAGTTTTTTTCGTGCTTCTTCTACAATGCCATCGTCCTGATTGGGGTAGCCTTCGATAACCGATTTGAATGTGGCTTCCGCCTGTACTTTTTCGTTGCGGCGGACATAGATTTCGCCAAGCACGATAAACGATTTTGCCACCCAGTACTGTTGTCGCGACTGGCTTTCGGAGAACGAGAATACTTCTTCCTCTGCCTCTTTGTCCTTCTTTTCGGCAACATACGAGGTTATCAGTCTGTATTTTGCTTCGGCGTCGATTGGCTGGTTCAGGTCTTTTGCCAGCATTTTAAACAGTTCGATGGCGGCTTTGTGATTGCCGTCTTCCTGATACTCGCGTCCGATGATGATATTTGCTTCGCGTTTCAGTTCTTCGGAAACGCCGGCGGTGGCGGCAATCACTTTTGCCGATTCCATTGCTTTGCGGTTGTTGCCCGCTATGGCATACGAGCGCATACTGCCGGTTTCGGCGTCGAGTTTGCCTGCGGGAGTTTTAGCCATTGTTTTAAGCTGGTCGAAGGCTACGGCGGCATCGCCGTAATTTTTCATGTTATAGTGCGACCGTGCCACGCCCGACCAGGCGGCTTCAATAAAATCGTTATCCTGATGACGCACCACATAACTGTAACCTTCAAGCGCCATGGGATAATCGTTCTGTTTCATATAGCAGTCGGCGGCATAGAAATTTGCTGCAATTGCCGACGTTCCGTTAGGATATTCGTTAATATATTTAAGCAGCGCCGGCAGGGCTTTTTCGTAGCTACCGCTCTGATACAGACGTTCGGCGCCGATAAACACCAGCGAATCCTTTTCGGAGGGAGTGCCAACGTTTTGTCCGATTTTGTTTGTATAGGCAAAATATTCGTCCATACGGTTCTGGTCGAGATAAATGTCCTTTATTCCGGCGAGTGCATTTTGTGCGTCGGCGGAATTGGGCGCTTTTGCCACAACCTGCTGATAGTACGACAGAGCCTTGTCGCTGTTGCCACGGTTAAATTCAATCAGCCCCAATTCGTTCAGCGATTTGCTGCAAACGGGAGAGTTGGGGAATTTTGTTACCACCGAGATGAACGACGACACCGCGTCCTCGTATTTCATTTGCTGCTGATACGCTCTGCCAAGTTCGTAGTATGCGGAGGCAATAAGTTTCGAGTTGGGATATGTTCGGGGGATGTATTTCAGGGCGTTGATTTTTGCTTCGACGCCTGTGAGAAAGCCTGTGGATATTGCCTTTTGCAGCGCCGAATAGTCGGGGTTCGACAATCCGAGCGCTTCGGCGGTATTGTAGTTATCGACGGCAAGTTGATAGTTGCGTTTTTTGAAATAGCAGTCGCCAATTCGGTTATAGCAGTCGCCCAAATACATTGATTTGCGGGAAGTTGTGGCTTCGAAGCTGATATATTTTCTAAACCACTGCAAAGCCTGGTCGTAGTTATTTTTTTTGAAATAGCAGTATCCCGTATTATAGTGAGCGATATTGTATTCAACAAGATTGAATGCTCCGGCGGTATTAACAAAATTGCGAAACCGTTCGAGCGCATCGTCGTAGTTACCAAGTTGATAGATGGCATTAGCCTTCCAGTAAGCCGCCAGAGCGGAGGCGGGGTTGCTGTATGCGGCGTTGCTGAGCGAGAAGTCGAACATTTTTATTGCGCCGGCATAGTCTTCTTTTTTATAGAGGTCTGTTCCTGCGGCAAACGCCAGCCGTTGCATTGCGTTTTTGTCGGATACCGAAGGGTTTGGCACAGCCTGAAGGATTTTAAGAGCGTCGGTATATTTACTTTTTTTAGCCATTGCTTCGGCGCGATAGAGCGCCAATTCGGCATTGTTGATTGCTTCGGGATATTTTTCGAGATAGTTTGCCATTGGCGCTTCGTTGTTTTGCACTTCGAGTGCTAATTTGGCATAATTGTAAAAGGCATTTTCCTGAATTTCGGGGTTAAATTTTGCCTGCGACGCTTTCATAAACGCCGTCAGCGCGTCCGCTTTCGAGCCGGTTTGCAGATAGCAGTCGGCAATATGATAGTCGGCAAGTTGCGATAGCGAATCCTTTGCCGTTCCCGAAGCGGGTATAAAACTTTTGATTGCGCCTTCGTAGTTTTTATTTTTGTAGGCGATAAATCCTTTCAGATAATGGTCGTCGCGGGCGAGAGTGCCCGTTGTTTTTTCGTATCGCTCGAAATATTCGGCGGCTTTTAGCATATCGCCTTTTTGCAGATAGGCTTCGGCAATCAGGCGGCTGATTTCTCCAAAGCGGCTTTCGACCGACAGGGCGAGAAATTTTTCGCCATCGGCAATCACCTTGTCGTAATCTTTTTGGATAAATGCAATTTGCAGCGTATAATATGGGGCAATGGACGAATAGTTGGGGTGAATCTGCAAGCGTTCAAAGCCTTGTTTGGCGGTGATATAGTTGCCTTTTTCGTATTCGATATGCGAATAATAGTACAGAGCGGCGTCGGCATATTTATTTTTCTGGTCTTTAATGCGACGGAAACTGTTCAGCGCCTCGTCCTGTTTGCCCGATTTATACAGCGTGTATCCCGTTTTGAAATGATATTCCGAGCGGTCGGCGGCGGGGATATCCGAAGGGTCTAACTGTTTGAATATGTTGGCGGCGTCTCTGTATTTCTTTTTACTGTACAGATAGCGGGCATATCCGAACATGATTTCCGGATAGCGGATATTTTTTGGCGTCGAGCCGGCAATGTTTTCCATCAGAACGCCGGCGTCACTCTGTTCGTTATACAAAGCGCTCATTGCGTTCATAAAATCGACGTCGTCGCCAATCAGAGTATTTGCATCCACCGGCGCCACGGTTTTCAGTTTTGCCGCCGTCGAGCGGTACATTTCCCTGTAATACAGGTCAGCCGCCTTCGCCACGGGAGCATCAGCCGTTTGATGCGAATAAAGTTCCTGCGCCTCGAGGCTCGATACAAGCGATACGAATATTATCGTATATAAAAATCGTATGTTCATCTTCTTATAAATGTCAAAAAACAACAATACACATAATTAATAAAGGCGCAAAAGTAATAAAAAACCGTACATCCTGCGCTAAAAAGAACAAGATATTTAATTAAAGGTTGTATATTAAGAATTTAAAATTGTTGTTTTTTGCAAAATACCCCGTCCGTTTCTCCCCAATCATGCCGTTTTTTCCGATTTTAGCGGTCGGTGGTCAGTGGTTGCGGCGGCTGTCTGAACTGTGATTTCAGAGTGATTGGTTTGATTTTTGTGATTGGTGGCGGCGAGGCGTTGTTCGTTGCCATGTAGAGACGTTGCATGCAACCTTTTTCTCCATTTATTTGTCATCTCAAAAATTTCGCGTACATTTGCGGCAAATTCTGAACATGCAGAGTATGATAAAAATTGGCATTACGGGAGGCGCAGGATATACTGCCGGCGAACTCATCAGATTACTTATCAATCACCCTTTTGCGGAGATTGAATTTGTTTACAGTACTTCAAATTCGGGGCAGGCTGTGGCGGCTGTTCATACCGATTTGACAGGCGATACCGACCTGCATTTTTCCGGCAAAATTGCCCCCGTCGATGTGCTTTTCCTATGTTTGGGGCATGGAATATCGAGGGAATTTTTGACAAAAAATCAAATTTCGGGACATACGAAAATTATCGATCTCGGCAACGATTTTCGCGTCGATTCGTCGTTTGAGGAAAACGGCAATCTCCGACATTTTGTTTACGGTTTGCCGGAACTGAACAGGGAAAAAATTGTCGCCGCAAAAAACATTGCAAATCCGGGCTGTTTTGCCTCCGCCATACAATTGGCGCTCTTGCCTCTTGCCGCCGCAAACCGGCTCAACAGCGAAGTTCATATCACAGCCATTACCGGCTCAACCGGCGCCGGTCGTTCGTTGAGCGATTCGACACATTTCTCGTATCGAGCAAACAATATTTCGATTTATAAACCCTTTAATCATCAGCATCTTAAGGAAATCAACAAAAGTTTGAACCAGTTGCAGACCGGTGTTCCCGAACTCAATTTTATTCCCGTCAGAGGTGATTTTACACGCGGCATTTTTGCGTCGATTTATACCGAATGCAGTCTCGACGAGGCTGAAATCCACGAACTTTATACGCAATTTTACCGCGACGCTCCGTTTACGCATGTTGTGGACAGGTCGCCGAGTTTGAAGGAGGTCGTCAATACAAATAAATGTCTGCTAAACCTTTCCCGACACGGGAATAAATTGCTGATAACAAGCATTATCGACAATCTGGTGAAGGGCGCGTCGGGGCAGGCAGTGCAAAACATGAATCTGATGTTTGGGCTGCCCGAAAATTGTGGTCTGAAACTTAAATCACTTGGATTTTAATTAAATAATAAAACAGTTTTTTATGAACAAAAATAACAAAGTATTATTGGCATTCAGCGGCGGATTAGACACGTCGTTCTGCGTTCAATATCTTAAAAATGAGCGCAATCTGGAAGTGCACACGGCGCTGGTAAACACCGGCGGCTTCAACAGCGAAGAATTGAAAGCAATTGAGCAAAAAGCGCTTGAACTGGGAGTTGCTTCGCATAAAAATATCGACAAAATCGAGGAGTTTTACCGGAAAGGCATTCGTTACATGATATTCGGCAACTCGCTGAGGCAAAACACTTATCCGCTTTCGGTCAGTTCCGAACGGATTTTTCAGGCGCTGGCAATTGTCGATTGCGCCAAAGAAATCGACGCCGCGTATATTGCACACGGCAGCACCGGCGCGGGCAACGATCAGGTACGTTTCGACCTTGTTTTTCAGGTTGTTGCTCCCGAAATCGAAATCATCACGCCAATACGCGAACTTCGCCTGTCCCGTCAGGAAGAAATTGATTATCTGGCAAAACACGGTTACGCATACAATTGGGAAAAGGCAAAATATTCAATCAATCAGGGCTTGTGGGGCACCAGCGTTGGCGGCGCCGAAACACTGCTCTCCGATGGCGTTTTGCCCGAATCGGCTTATCCGGTACAGGCTGTGAAACAGGGAAATGAAAAAATTGTAATAGAATTTGAAAACGGCGAACCGGTGGGGCTGAATGGCAAAAAATTATCGCCCGAAACGGTTATCCGTGAGATAGAAAACATAGCCGCGCCCTATGGAATTGGTCGCGATATTCACATTGGCGATACAATTATAGGCATCAAGGGCAGAGTTGGTTTTGAGGCGGCGGCGGCGCTGATTGTTATCAACGCGCATCGGCTGCTCGAAAAACATGTGCTGACAAAATGGCAGCAATACTGGAAAGACCAGATTGGCAACTGGTATGGCATGATGATGCATGAGGCACAGTATCTTGAGCCGGTGATGCGCGATATGGAGGCTTTTCTCGAATCGTCGCAAAAATTTGTAACAGGCTCGGTGGACGTGTGTTTGCAGCCCTATCATTTCAATGCCACCGGATGCAGAACAGAACACGACCTGATGTCATCGAAATTTGGCGAATATGGCGAAATCAACAAGGCTTTTTCCGGCGACGACGTCAAGGGATTTACCAAAATCCTGTCGAATCAAATGAAAATCTACTATGCCATAAATTCCACCGACACAATAAATTAATAAGGCAAAGGTGAACAAGGACTGGCTGATAACGGGACAAAACTTTATTTTGCTGCTGCTATTGCAGATTTTTGTGTTCGACACAATACATGTTGGAATATATCTTAATTTGCAGATTTATATAGCATTTATACTGTTTATGTCGCCAACACTGTCGGGGCTGGCGACGCTTTTTCTGTCGGCTTTGATGGGGCTTTCGGTCGATTTGCTGTCGGGAACACATGGTATGCATACAGCAGCCTGTGCAGCAATGGGATATGCGCGGTATTATATTCTGAGTTATACTTCGTCGAGCAATATTATGCCCGAAATACCTTCGATAAAATACTATTTTCCAAAATATTTCACCTATTCGGGCGTATTGATTCTGCTGCACCATTTGACCCTGTTCATGCTCGATTCTTTTTCGTTTGACGGAATATTACATACCCTGATTCGTATTTTTTTCAGCGCCGCAGTCAATTTTGTCATTATTCTGATTGTTCGCTCAATAGTGAAGGAATAAAAATGATTTTTGCAGATTTTATTGATAACAAATTTACATGTTTTTATTTTCCAATTTCTTTTTTCAACATTTCGTAGATTTCTGTCCACGAGCGTTTATAAAGTTCGGAAGATTCGTCGGCAAGTTGGGTAAAGGTTTTGGATGTGTAAAACAGCTCAGTAGCTTGTGTTTCATCAATCCGGTTGTCGAGCATCAGTTGTTCGAGAAGCGGCTCGCCGATATGAGAGATTCCGTAGGGAATATCATTTATGGGCGCTACATAATCAAGTAATTGCAACGAATTGACAGTGCAAAAACAAATTTGGTGCGTTTCTTCGTGATATTTCAGTTCTTGTAAAAAATCCTGTTTACTGATATCTCCTTTCAAAAAAACACCAATTCTGGTTTGAATTTTGTCATCAGCCACAGGTCCTTCCACAATATCGTAGTCGTGAGCTGGGGAATTGACGTTTTTATCTCTGTTCATCACGATAAAATCAAGCCATTCATCATTGTAGTCATCAAAACGCTTTACTTTACAAATACTCCGGGCAAAATCGCTTTCTGTATAGTCAAATTCGGTTACAAAACCTTCTGTTCTATATTTTCTGCCAATAATTGTTGCCCATGTTTCGGCGTGACGTCGAAATTTTGTAACATAAAAATCTTTACCAAAGTCTTTATTTGGTTTACATTTTGATAAATCAATTTCCGTAATTTTGACGTAACTGCCATGATAAACTTTCATTATCGCAAACCTCCGTTTTCTCTGCAAATTTCGTAAATATCGTGTACTGCCCAAATCACATTGTCGGTATGCAGCGCCCACCAGTGTTCATTTAAAAAATCCCAGCCGCCATATTTTTTCAGATAAAAATATGCGTCTTGAACATTCATTTTGTACGCTTCGGCAAAAGCGGGAATTATAAATGCTATAAAACTCACTTTATCACTTGTTTCCTTGTCTAATTT
>JAITIA010000127.1 GCA_031279695.1 Prevotellaceae bacterium
CTTGTCCACTCTATCTACGCAGGCTGTGCCTGCATTTGCACCTTTGTTGGCAGGCGCAGCCTGCCAAGATAAACCGGACGAGGCACAGCCTCGTCCGAACAACGGGACTGCACATTAAAATCAACAAATGCCACATTCCGTCCCTGACGGGACGGCGATTGCGCGGTTGGGCTTGTGTTTTCTACCAACATTCCGTCCCTGCGGGACGGCGATTGCGTGTATTCGAGTTTTCGGACAAACACTAAATAAAAATAGCACCTCAAAAAAAGATTTAGCCCATAAACTTGCGACTTTTTTACCGCAAGGAGCGCAAGGATTACGCAAGGAACGCAAAGCCTTTGCGCCCTTTGCGGTAACCTTTGCGCCCTTTGCGGTAAAAGGTTGCCGGCTTTTTTGCCATGAAACAGGAACATCTTATTTATTTTTCATCCTTAGCCTCTTTTTTCCCGCCTCTCAAAAAAATTTTATAAAAAATTAATTTCTTAGTTGCACAACTAAAAATATAGTTGTATCTTTGCATCGGAAAATTTCTTGTGCTACAATAGTCAAATACATGAGAAACAACCGATAAAAGCGTCCGAGAGGGCGTAAAAATTTAATGTTTTATAAAAAAAAGGAATATTTTTATGAAAAAAATGCTAACAAAAGCAGAAGAACAGGTGATGCAGGTTTTGTGGCAAACGGGTAGAAGCGGGCTGGGAAATATCACAGACGCCATGCCGTCGCCCAAACCTCATCCCAACACCATTGCCACAGTATTGAAAATACTGGCAGAGAAAGGCTTTGTGAAAATAGAAGCCGTAAGTCGGGTGAATATTTATGCGCCCGTGATATCTAAAAAGAAGTATTCCGACCGGAGTATGAAAAACATTGTGAACAACTATTTTAATGGCTCGTTCAGCAATGCCGTTTCCTTTCTGGTGGAGAATAAAAATCTTAGCATTGCAGATTTGGAACTGCTGATTGAAACCCTCAAAAACCGCAACAAGTGATGAAAACAATATTGCAGTATCTGTTTGAAAGCCTTGCCTGCTCGTCAATTTTTGCGATGTATTATCTCTGTTTCCTGCGCAACGGCAAGTTTCTCAACTTCAATCGCGCCTATCTGCTGCTGACAACATTGGCGGCGGTGCTCATTCCGCTGGTACATATCACTTACCACATCGAAGTGCCGGTAACAATACAGACACAGGCTGTTTCCTCAGTGCCAACATCGGCAACAGAGACCTTCGGAACCTCAACGGAGACCTTCGGAACCTCGACAGAGACACTCGGAACCTCGACGGAGACCTTCGGAACCTCGACGGAGACACTCGGAACCTCGACAGAGACCTTCGGAACATCGGAGGAGATGTTGGGAACATCGGAGGAAAAGAAAGCCGACTCGACCACCATTTTCTGGATTGTTTATCTTTTGCCCCTGCTCTGGCTGCTGGGCATGGAAGCGCGAAGCCTGCTGGTTATACAGCGTGCTAAGCGAAAGTCGCCAACGGTGAAAATCAATGGCGTGGACGTCTGCACTATCGACTCCGGCGCTGCTCCCTTTGCCTTTTTTAACACCATTTTCTGGCGGTCGGATATCGACATTAATTCGGATATGGGACAGCGCATTTTTAAACACGAACTTGCCCACGTAAAGTCTTGGCACAGTTACGATAAACTGCTGATGCAGTCGCTTTGCGCTTTCTTCTGGATTAATCCGGTGATGCGCCTCATAAAACGCGAATTAGACATGATTCACGAATATGCCGCCGACAGCGCCTCCGTTACCGATAACAATACACAGGAACTTTCGGCTCTGATACTTTGCTCGCTTTATCCCGAAAGGTATCAGGGGCTGGCAAGCCATTTTTTTCAGTCAAATATCAAACAAAGAATTAATATGTTAAGTAAAACAACAAAACCCCGATTTTGCCGGTTTCGTCAGTTGATGATTTTGCCGGTCTGCCTGCTTGTTCTGTATCTGTTTACGGTTACCATAGAGGCAAAATACGTTCCCGTTGTTGCCGACGCAAACAATGTGGAAGATACTGCTGTCAGCCACAGTCGAAACGCTTATGCGCCAACGGCTGATGACCTTAATAGCGCTCTCACTGTTTCCAACAGCGAAGATTTCGGTATTGAGGATACTGTGATTACAAATCAGCACAGCCAAACCCTCGCCACAAAACCTGCCATTACTTTCGACGACGAATTTATGCTGCCCTCGCTTGAAGGCAAGGAGAGACTTATTCAGGCTGCAATTTACAGCCTGGAACAGTCGGAAAATTTCATTTACCCCAAAAAAGTACGGACGGTAAAGACGCCGCCGGAAGGTGAAAGACCTATGATAGTTGTTTTGAGAGATGCGGGTTATAACGAAAGACGTCTTGACGAAATTGATCAAATCTTTGTGATGAAGGAAGAAGCGGCTATCGCAAAGTATGGCGAGGAAGGTCGAAATGGCGTTGTTATTTTCAAGATGAAAAACGTATCGGACAGAGACGCCGCTATCCGACACAGAATATTGAAAGGTTCAAAAGATGACAAATCGCCTATGGTGGTTATTTTGAGAGATTCGACTGACAATGGAGGCGCCGAAATTATTGATGCATTCACGGTGATGAAGGGCGATTTGGCTGTTGCCCGATATGGAGAGGAGGCTCGAAACGGCGTTATTATCGTTACGATGAAATCCGTAGATAGCGACAAAAAAATAGAAGCCGATGCACAGAATTTAATGAAAATGTTCGAAGACAACAATACTTCTACTCAGTTTGCATCAGGCAGCCACGCCACTGTAAAGTATGATACGCTTACCAATAGTCGTTCCATCACTTCCGAGATTATAATTAACTGCACAAAAGGCAGTACCCCACCCCCTTTGGTGGTTATTCTGAGGGATTCGACTTATAAAGGAGGAGTAGAGATTCTTGAATCATTCAGTATATTGAAGGACAAGGCGGCTGTTGACCGGTATGGCGAGAAGGGGCAAAACGGCGTTGTTATCGTCAAAATGAAAAACGTAAAAGCCGACAGCGTTACGCAAAAGCAAGCATCCCGCGATGCACAGATTTTACAGAAATTAATCGACGCCGGCAATACTACTGAGGTGAAACACGTACCGGCGGACAGCGCTGCGAGCAAAAAATCAAATACTCGGACAAGCAGAGACACCACTGTCCAGCATCATACATTGATTGGTGGCAGTGGAAAAATGAGTATTACTGTCGATGACAGTAAGGTCGAAATTATTGAAGTGGATAACGGCGAGGTGAACATCATGGTACACGACGACAAGGGTCAAAAGATGCACTTTACCCTCATCGACAGCGATGCACAGAAACGTGCGCTGAGTAATGCCGAAAAATATGACTCCGTCGCAGCAAAAAAACGTCAGAAAGAACTTCAATCACAAATAGAGTATCTTGATAAAAAACTGAAAACAAATCTGTCGAAAGAAGAAAGGAAAAAGACACAAAACCTGTATAATCTGCTTGAAACCATGCTCAACGAGGCAAAGGCGACGGAAGCCGCACAAATTGCGTATCGGCAACAACACATGCAGCAGCAACAGGAACGCGAAATTGCACGACAGCAGCGCGAAATGGAACGGCAACAGAAGCAAATGGAACGCGAAATTGCTCAACAGGAACGCGAAATTGCACGGCAGCAGCGCGAAATGGAACGGCAACAGAAGCAAATGGAACACGAAATTGCTCAACAACAGCGGGAAATGAAACAGACACAACAACAGGGACACGAAGCTTCACGGATGCAGACGCTGGAAAAACGGAAGCAATATCAAAAAGACAATCCCAACTATAAAGAAGGCGTGCGATACTCTATGAATTGTGGGGATGGCTCGACATGTACCGTTGTCGGTTTCGACAATGAAACGATGAAAAAAGAAATTAAAGAACTAAACTATCCTTTGATTTTTCTCAACGACAAAGAAGTTTCGCAGGAGGAACTTCATCGTGCGCTGGACACCGCAACCATAAAAAAATACACAACCATGCTTGGTACCGAAGCAACGCGCCGATACAACGAAAAAGGCAAGGACGGAGCGCTGCTGGTAGAAACAGCAACAATCCAGCAACTCGAACAGTATCAGCAACAACTTGAAAAGCAGCAGGAACAGGTCGATAAGTTGCTGGAACAAGCCGAAAAGCTGCAGGAACAACGTATGACGACCTCCAATCCGCAAGGGACTAAAACCACAGTAACAACCACTCGAACAGACAGAAACGGGTATGGCTCTACACACATGGTTATCGGGTTGGACCCTGAAAAGATGAAACGGGATGTTAAAGAGATGAATTATCCTCTGATTTATCTCAACGACAAAGAAGTTTCGCAGGAGGAACTTCATCGTGCGCTGGACGCGGCAACCATAACGTCTTATACAACTATGAGCGGGACGTCGGCAACGGATAAACACGGCGACAAAGGCAAAGACGGAGCGCTGATAGTGAAAACCGAGAAAAAGAAATAATTGATTAATGATTAGTGATTAGTGATTAGTGATTAGTGATTAATGATTAGTGATTAGTGATTAGTGATTAATGCCTGCGGCGGATAGGCTGCGGCGGAAAGTCCCGCAGGGACGACACATTATTAACCGGTGGCTTTAGCCTCCGGACTCAGACACCACGTAGCCCAAGTCCCGCAGGGACTGCACATTAAAATCGACAAATCCCACATTCCGTCCCTACGGGACGGCGATTGCGGGGTTGGGCTTGCGTTTTCTACCAACATTCCGTCCCTACGGGACGGTTTGCTCCGTGGCAATCTCTTGACCGGCAAACACCGTAGAGACGGGGCGCGCCCCGTCTCTACATTGCGACGCACAACGCCGCCGCAAACATTCTTCGCAGAGACGCACGCCGTGCGTCTCTACATCGCCGCAAACATTCCCCTCTTTTGGAGGG
>JAITIA010000215.1 GCA_031279695.1 Prevotellaceae bacterium
TTTTTTTATTTTTTTTTTTTTTTATATTATTGTGTTAGTGTTTCTGTTTTTTTTTTTGAAACTATATATGGAGAGAGAGAGAGAGAGAGAGAGAGAGAGAGAGAGAGAGAGAGAGAGAGAGAGAGAGAGAGAGAGAGAACGAATCAGCAAGTTAGCATTTTTGCTTCAAAGCAAAAAATCCGCAATGTTGGCATGTATGCCTGCATTGCGGATTTTTTTGTTCTCAAAAGTACGCCATATTGTTCCGTTCCCGCCGCTTTTGGATCCATTCCTGTTGGCAATAAAACTGTTCCAACCGCTTTTGTACCCGTTCCATTTTGCGACAAACCAAAAACACCAAACTGTGTGTCAATCAATCAATTAATCAGTCATTCAGTTAATCAATTATTCAGTTATTCAGTCATTCAATTCCCCGAAAACTCAAATAATATATATTGGTTCAATTAATAAAATTAAAAGAAATGTTCAATTAAATTTCAGTATTATGAAAAAAGTGATTATTAATTCGGTAGCATTAGTATGCTTCCTGTTATCGCTTTCTTGTAAGGACGATAACGAAAAAGGGGTGGCTCGACCACCGCACGACCCAAGTAAGCCTGTTGTGCTTACTAAATTTTTCCCCGACTCCGGTCAAATACGGGAAAAAGTGATTCTCGAGGGCGACAACTTCGGTAGCGACCCCGAGCAAATTTACGTTTATTTTAACAATAAACGCGCCAAAGTTGTTGGCTCCATTGGTAATCGGATGTATGTAATTGTACCTCGACTGCCGGGCGACACTTGTGTTATCTATGTAAAGGTGGGCGACGACGCCAAGGACAGCGTCCGCTACGACGCCCGCTTCCGCTACAAACTCTCCTCGCAGTCGAGCTCCATTGCCGGAACAGGCGTGCAGGCCTACAACATCAACGGTAACATCAACGAATCTTCCTTCAAGATTTACAGTCTGACTGTGGACAAGAACAGCAACATCTTTTTTCTCACCAACGGAGACGCTCTGGTGATGGTCAACGAAGAAGAACAGCTCATTATGGAGATATTCCGAGGCAAAAACACCGGCTGGACTCAGTCGCCTACCCAAAGACCGGACGGCGCCATGATTTTCCCCAGCGACCGGATCACACAAACTTATTTTGTTATAGACCCTAACAAAGGCTATTCGGTGGTAACGCACAATGCTACATGGAAACGTAATACGGAGATTAGCGACTGGGATCGCTGGGGCGGTCCTGTACTGAGCGACCCCGGCGGTTATTCCAAAGTAAAAAATGCGATGGCTTACTGCGAAGAAGATAGCTGCTATTACACCCTTTTCCGTGATGGCTGTTTTGCGAGAATAGATCAGAATGATACTATTCAGGTGATTGCTCTTCTGCCCGAAGTACTGTCTTATGGAATGGTGTTTCATCCCGTAAACCGATATATGCTTTATTTTTCGGCTTCTAACATGCCACCCCATGCTGACAATTCCGAATGGCCCTCCGGATTAAGAGACACTTACGAAAATTCAATCTGCTGCCTCGATGTGCGCGACCCACAGAATACTTTTGTCAAACTCACCGGAAATGGCAGTGGTCATCAGGACGGATTTTTCAGAGACGCCAAATTCAAACGTCCCTGGCAAATGTATTTCGACTCGCAAAACCTGCTTTATGTTGCCGATGGACAGAATAACTGTGTCCGCCGCATTGACCTTGAATTAGGTACGGTTGAAACCGTTATCGGCATTCCGGGCGAAAGTGGCTATCGGGAAGGAACAATCGAAGACGCGCTGTTTGGCAGTCCCCCTGCTAATGAATATGGAATGGGCTTATGCGTTGGTCCCGACGACGCTATTTACATTGGTGATTACGGAAATGCCCGAATTAGAAAATTAGCAGTAGAATAAATGGTTTCATGCCGGTTTTTTCGAGAAAATCTTAAGAAACTTAAGATATTTTCAAGACTCCGGCAAAACTTAAATAAAATTAAAAATTAAAAGAATGATGAAAAAATTATTAGTACTGACCCTTCTGATTTTCGGCTGCATAGCGCTGCCGGCGCAGAAGAAGACAACCTTCGTAATGAAGGGAATTATTGTTGACGAATCGGGCGAGCCTTTCGAAGGCGTGGCGGTTTATATAAAGGATAAAACCAATATCGGCACGCAGTCCGACTCCAAAGGCGGCTTCTCTATTAAAGCCTCCCGCGGCGACCAGATTATCTTCGATTTTGCTGGTATGGCAAAAATCGAGCATCTGGTGCTTGAAGAAAAACAGGATATGCGTATCGAAATGAAAGAACAGGCTGAACAGATGGAAGAAATTGTGGTAACAGCCTTAGGCTCGCAGCGTAAGGTGAGTAACGTGGGCGCCATCAGCACGGTGGACGCCGCTCAGCTGCAAATACCCGCCCCTTCGCTCACCAACATGCTTGGCGGCAAGGTGGCAGGGATTATCTCCATGCAAACCAGCGGTGAACCGGGGAAAAATATTGCCGATTTCTGGATACGCGGTATCGGAACTTTTGGAGCTTCGAGCGGCGCTCTGGTGCTTATCGACGGGCTCGAAGGTAATATCAACTCGATTGACCCCGCCGATATCGAAAGTTTCTCCATCCTCAAAGACGCCTCGGCAACAGCCGTTTACGGCGTGCGCGGCGCTACTGGCGTGGTGCTGGTTACCACCAAAAAAGGTATGGAAGGCAAATTGCACATCACCGGACGGGCAAATTTCTCTCTGTCGCAACTCAAACGTTTGCCCGAATATATCCGCGCCTACGATTACGCCTCTCTGGTAAACGAAGCCTTGGAAGTACGCGGTGAAAAACCGAGATACGACGAGTTGGAAATGATTATTATAAGGGACGGGCTCGACCCCGACATGTATCCCGACGTCAATTGGCAAGAGGAAATTGTTAATCCTATCTCCTTCAAACAAACCTACTATGCCAGCACTCGCGGCGGCGGAAATATTGCCCGCTACTTCCTCAGTCTGGGTTTTAGCGACGAAACCGCTGCTTATAAAACCGACAAAAGCGTTTATAGTTCAAATGTGGGCTACAATACTTACAACTACCGCGTTAATGTAAACGTTAATCTCACCAAAACAACCGAAGTGTATTTGGGCGCCGACGGCTATCTTGCAATTCGCAACGAGCCCGGCATGGCAAATACCGACTATGTGTGGAATGCACAGTCGCAAATTAATCCCCTGATGTTCCCCATGCGATACTCCAACGGCAAACTGCCCGCCGCCGGCTCAAACTCCTCCGGCTTGGCTTCGCCCTACGTGATGATCAACAGCACCGGTAAAAACAGGAACGAAACTTATCAGGGCAAGGCAACCCTTGCAGTAAATCAAAATCTTTCCTTTATTACCGAAGGTTTGAAAATCAGGGCACAGGGCGCTTACGACTTGCATTCATATCACAGCGAACGCCGCTTTATTCAGCCTCCGCTCTACCGCGCCACCGGACGCAACAACTACGGTGAAATGATTATGGAACAAAGAGTTGCGCAAGAGCCGGCTTCTTTTGGGCGCGGCGAAAACCAGTATCGTAAATATCACCTCGAAATCAACCTGAACTACGAAAGGCTGTATGGCGAAGATCACCGCACTTCCGCTCTCATTTACTACTATTTGAGCGACCAGCAGCGAAGCAGCGACGCCGCTTCCGGCGTTACCGCCATTCCGGTACGCTATCAGGGCGTTTCCAGCCGCCTGACTTACAGTTTCCGCGATACTTACATGTTCGACCTGAACTTTGGATACACCGGCTCGGAAAACTTCCAACCCGGTCGTCAGTACGGGTTCTTCCCCTCTGTGGCAGCAGGTTGGGTTCCAACAGCCTACAAGTTTGTAAAAGAAGTTGCGCCTTGGCTTAACTTCCTGAAATTCCGCGGCTCGTATGGTACGGTGGGTAACGACCGCCTCGCCGGTAACCGCCGCTTCCCCTATCAGACCCTGCTTTCGTCCGGAAAAGTAGGTCCCTGGGGCTCTTATGCCGCTTATGAATTTGTTAGTGTCCAAGTGATTGGCGCCGATAACCTCGAATGGGAAAAAGCCATTAAAGCCGACCTCGGTATCGAAGGTCGTCTATGGAACGACAAAATCTCCTTTGTGGTGGACATTTTTAGCGACATGCGCAACGGAATTTTCCAGCCCCGCGTTCAGGTGCCCGATTATGCCGGTCTGGTAAATGAGGCTTACGGTAACATTGGCAAAATGAGAAGTTTCGGCTCCGACGGAAACGTTGAATACAAGGAAACCCTTGGCAAGGACATGTCGTTTACTATCCGCGCCAACTACACCTACTCCAAAAACATGATTTACAACTGGGAACAACTCTACGAAAGATATCCCTACCTTGAATACACCGGCTACCCCAATGGCTCGATACGCGGTTATCGCAGTCTGGGACTGTTTAAGGACGAGAACGATGTGAGATACAGCCCCCGCCAGACTTTTGGAACAGTGATGCCCGGCGATATTAAGTACAAGGACGTTAATGGCGACGGCAAAATTGACTCGGAAGACCGCGTGCCGCTCACGCGCAGCACTTTCCCCATGATAATGTACGGTTTTGGCGGCGAGTTTCGCTACAAAGATTTCACCATTGGCATCTTGCTGAGAGGCACGGGCAAAACCGATTATTTTCGTGTAGG
>JAITIA010000232.1 GCA_031279695.1 Prevotellaceae bacterium
ATGATTTTGAAGTGAAAGGCGGAGCAATCAAGCAATCCGCAGGATTGCATCGCTCGGTAGAAACGGTTGCCAAAGAATATCTTGCATCCCGTTAGGGATGCATCCCTAACGGGATGCAAATGCGTGTGTGTGATGATGTTCTACCGAGCGATGCATCTCTACGAGATGCAAAAACCGCAGCCGCCATGCGAATGGCGCCGCCCTCTGCAAAACGCTTTGTATTCATATTACATATAGTGTCCGTCCGAAAGATCGGATACACGCAACCGCCGTCCCTACGGGACGGAATGTTGGTAGAAAACGCAAGCCCAACCTCGTAACCACCGTCCCGTTAGGGACGGAATGTGGAATTTGTTGATTTAATGTGCAGTCCCACAGGGACTTTCCGTCCCAGCCTATCCACCGCAGGTATTAATCACTAATCACTAATCACTAATCACTAACAAAGTCCCTGCGGATTGCCTCCGTTATAGGCACTAATCAAAAAAAAACCCTGCATGGAAGTTGGGCTTCCATACAGGGATGAACACTAATTAACTATGAAACTATGAAATTATGAAATATTAAAACTATTATTGATGATTCTCTATCTTTACTGTTCCTGTTTCCTTTCATCTTGTTTACCGAAATAATCTCTGTTATTTCCGAGTGCAAAAGTAATATCGTATTGCTGAGAAAAAATGCGTTTTAACATAATTTCATATATTCCGAAAACGTAAAAAAATGGAAAACGGAGGTTTTGTTGGCTCTAATTGCCTGTAATACATCCGAATTATTTCAAAATTCTTTTTGATACGTTTTCGACAGAAAATTCTGTCATACCTAAAAAATCCCCCGATTTTTTAACATTTTTTCATTCTCATATCGGGTGATTTTTCCGTTTTTTCAATAAAAAAGGGCAGACAACGTCCGCCCTTTAAACAAAACAAATTACAATGGAAAAGTTTTAATCCAGAATTTTAATTTTAATGTTTTTAAACCACACATCGTCGCCATGGTCCTGCAAGCCGATATAACCTTCGTGATTGTCGCCGCCGCAATTGTTCAGAAGAGCAAATGCAACGGGCCATTTTTTCTGGCTGAACTTGCAGTTTTGCAGCATTTCAGTCCATTGAGGAGTCCACAAATGGTATTCGAGAACAGTTTTGCCGTTTTGTGCATGAATAACAGTTCCCTTATAAACTGTGATAGTGGTATTGTTCCACTCGCCAAAGGGTTTGGCGTTTTGAGGAACAGCGGGAATCATGTCGTAGAGCGAAGACGATTTACGGTTGCCGTCCGTGCCAAGTTTGGCGTCGGGATGATTGTCGTTGTCGAGCACCTGACTTTCGGGCGCAGAGACGTAAATGGGCTGGTCTTTAACTTCCTGAGCCAGATAAAAGATACCCGAGTTTGCGCCTTTCGACACTTTCCAGTCGATCGACACCTCAAAATTTTTGAATTTACGGGCAAAAATAATATCGCCGCCGTCCTTTGCCTGCGCTTCGCCTGCGCCTGTGCCCGAAAATTTAATGGCTTTTTCCTGTGCGTCAACAGTCCATTTTCCGGGGACAACGTCCTTGTTGTAACCGCGCCATCCATAGAAACTTTCACCGTCGAAAAGGGTGTGATATCCGTTTTTATCCTTTGGGAAACATGTCAAATCGACCTGTGTTTTTTCGATAACAGTGTATCCGGGCAGATTGTCTTTGGCAGGAACGTTTATCTCCTTTGTTTGAATGGTGTAGGGTTTTTGAACAATTTTTTGCACCTGTGCGGCGCCGCACGATATTATGGCAATTGCCACACACAGAATGCCTGATCTAATAAATACTTTTTTTAACTTCATATCTCTTTAAAATATTTTTTCGTTATTTAATTTTTATCTGATAATCTTTAAAACAAGTAAAATCCGCATGTCGGAGACATACGGATTTTACCGAAATTTTACCCGAACTTTACGGCATTGCGGGGAGGCTGTAACCGTTTTGATAGTTGTGTTTTATCAATTCGGTTGCAAACTCTTTTGCATTGAACTTCTTAGTCGGTTTATTGAACGACGGATGACCGTCCACAATTTTAAAGTCGTCGGAAATTACAAGGCTAAATTCATCATTATCGGCGATATTGGTGAACTGCATGTTTTGACCATCCCAAAGCAACTCTTTGTTAAGCATTTGCAGACGAACGGCAAGTACTCCCATCACAACCATTTCGTTGAACGGACCGGCTTCCGAGAAGTCGGATTTGTTGGCAACGCGGTTTTCGGGGCTTTCTTTGCAGGCGCGAACCCAGTCCATTTCGTGGCTTCCCACTACGCGGCGCTCGGTTTTGGGAGCGTTGGGTTTACGACCGGAGAGCAGCCAGGGGTTTACGCCGTAACAGCCGCAAATCAGGGTGTCCTTTGTGCCATAGAAAATGGCGGCGCCACCGCTGTCGTTCATGTTTTTACCTTCGGGCCATTTTGGCGGCATGGGGGGTTTGATGCCTCCATCGTACCAGTTGACTTCAACGGCGGGATATTTCACCTTTGCTTTCTTTTCTGTTGGACGTTCGGGGAAGGTGAATTTCACCGATTGAGCGGAGGGAGCACAGTCGATAAGCAAGAGAGTTGAACTGCCCTGAACTTTTGTTGGATAGCCAAGTTTCAGACCTCTGAAAATGGGATGCATGATGTGGCAAGCCATATCGCCGAGAGCGCCTGTGCCATAATCCCACCAGCCGCGCCAGTTCCACGGGTGATAGATTTCGTTGAACGGGCGTTTTTTTGCCGGTCCAAGGAAGAGTTCCCAGTTGAGCGTTTCGGGCGCCCACGAGCCTTTTTCGGGAGTATTCAGTCCCTGTGGCCAGATTGGGCGGTCGGTAAAGGTATCGACTCTGGTAACATCGCCAATTTCACCGTTTTGAATCCATTCGCACACGAGGTTTACGCCTTCGCCCGATGCGCCTTGATTACCCATCGAGGTGGCGAGTTTGTGTTTTGCGGCGAGTTTGGTCAGCAGACGTGATTCATAAACAGTGTGAGTCAAAGGTTTTTGCACATACACATGTTTACCCAGCGTCATAGCATGAGCGGCAATGATGGCGTGAGTGTGGTCGGCTGTTGCAACAATAACTGCATCAATCGATTTACCCATTTCGTCGTACATTTTACGCCAGTCCCAATATTTTTTTGCATTGGGATACCTGTCAAATGCTTTTTTACTGTAATACCAGTCCACATCGCACAGAGCGACAATGTTTTCCGTGTCTTTTACATTATTGAGGTTTGAGTTACCCATTCCGCCGACGCCGACGGCTGCGATATTCAACTTGTCGCTTGGAGCGATGTAGCCGAATTTTTTGCCCATTACTGTGCTTGGAACTACTGTGAGTCCGGCTGTTAGCAGGGCGCTTGTTTGGAGAAACGATCTCCTGTCCATTTTTTTGTTCATAATATTTACAATTTACATTTTATAGTTTTGTTATAAAATTCTATCAACAACAGTGTTTCAATGCCCGATTTTCTGTTTCAAAATCGAGGGCGAAATTATTACAAATTTATCAAACACGAGCACGTTTTTGTGAAATATTTTTTAAATAACTGTATTTTAAGTACATATTTTTTAAAAATTCGCATATTTTTTTCTGTTTTTCGCTGTCGAAAACGGATAAAAATAAAAAAAACGTACCTGAACCGGCGATACTTGAAGGCAAAAATTGAGTTTACGCCTTGTTTGCCTTGTCTGATTTGTCCAAATTCTCTACCTTGTCGGATTTTTCCGGCTTGTCGAATTTGCTGGATTTCTGGTATGGCATTTTGAGATTTCCATTGAATTGCGCACCCAGTTCAATAACAATCTTTTCGGTTGAAATATCGGCATTAACAATTGAATTTGGTTTCAGTGTAAGGACATTTTCCACAAAAATGTTACCTTCGACGCTACCGCAAATTTCCATGTTTTTTGCCATGATATTGCCTTTGATATTGCCTTTATCGCCAACAATTATTTTGCCTCCGCATTGGATTTCTCCGTTAATTTTTCCATCGATTCGATAGTCGGTGGAGGCAATAATTTTGCCGATTATTTCCGTACCTTCGCAGGTTCTGTTCACGTTTCCCGATATGGGATTTTCCGTCGGACTTATATTTTTACTCATACAATCAACTATTTAATATATAATAATAGACCATTTAATAGAATATTTCAAGGCGCAAAGTTAATACTAATAATTTAATTTGTGCAAATATTTTTTTCAACCAAATAATATTTTTTCAACAAATACTCCGTCAGGAGTTGTATATCAATAGAATATTAATATGTCCCCGCAATATGGAACTCCGTGCGGAGTTCCACCGCCTGTGATATTTGGATGTTTCTATTGATATGAATGCCCTGACGGGCAAAAAAACAACACAATTGTAAACTGCTGCCTTCGTCAATCAAAAATCGTCAATCAAAAATCAAAAATTCAGTATGCTTTTTTGTCGCCGGTCAGAGTAAGAAGTATTGTGCGCACAACTATTTCGATATCAAGCAGCAGCGACCAGTTTTCGATATACCAGATGTCTTTTTTGATACGTTCTTCCATTGACGAAACTTCGCGAGTTTCTCCGCGACAGCCGTTTATCTGTGCCCAGCCGGTAATTCCGGGTTTGATAAAATGGCGCACCATATATTTGTCCACAATGCGCGAATATTCTTCGGTATGGAGCAGCATGTGCGGGCGGGGTCCAACAAGCGACATATCGCCTTTGAGAACGTTAATAAACTGAGGCAGTTCGTCGAGATTGGTTTTGCGCAGGAAATTACCGATACGGGTTTTGCGGACGTCGTTGGCTGTTGCCTGTCGGGTGTGCGCGTCCTTACTGCAGCGCATACTCCTGAATTTGTAGCATTTGAATGTTTTCCCGTCCTTGCCTGTCCGTTTTTGCACAAAGAATACCGAGCCGGGTGAACTGAGTTTAATAATTGTGCCTATAATCAGATAGATAACGGGGAATATGGTTATCAGAAACATGGCGGCGATGAAGGCGTCCAAGGCGCGTTTCACAAAGGCATTATGAGCATAACTGAGCGCTATTTTGCGTATGCCGAAAATGGGCATATCGCCAATCGAATCCACAATCACCTGTGTTTTATTGTAGTATCCTATTGACGGTACGATGTTGAAATTAACGATGTTGGCTTCGGCAAAATCAAGAAAATCAACAATTTTGAGGTGCGCCGATACGGGCAGCGTACAGTAAACACGGCTAACATTATTTTGTTTGATAAACTCTTTGGCTTCGGTAACTGTGCCAAGAATGTTCACGTCCTTGCGGCTGACGTCATCGAAAAAGCCCAATACCTCAACGCCGTGATAGGTATTCTCCTGCAACTCCTTATATACTTTTTTACCAATCAGCCCTGCGCCAAGAATAATTGCCTTGCCGTTTCGTCGAATTATCGAAAATGTGAGTATGCTACGTGTTATTCGGTGGAAAATACACAGCAGACAGTAGAACAGAATATAAAATGAATAGATAAATTTGCGCGATATATCGTCCAGAATACCAAGAGCAAAGATACAGATTAGAATAATCAGGGCGGTTATCGCAATTCTGTTTGTGTTGCGTTGCATAATATTACGGAGTTTTTGCCGGCGCACGTCCATTTCGTATTTTATTATTGCAACACTCAGCAGATACGACAAGTTGGTGAGAACCAGCAACAGATTGTGTTTTTCGTCGTGCACAATATCGAAAACAGATTGCAGATAAAAGAACAATGCGTTGAGTATCAGAATATCTTCTGCAATAAACAGTGATGAAATAAATATTACGTAACGTCCCGGCAATCGCATGATTCTTGTTTTATCTTGATAATATTATTATTGTGATTGTTTTTGCCCAACGCCGTCCATTCCTATGCAAGAGTAGTCGAAACCAAGTTTTTGCAACTCTTCCGGCTCGTAAATATTACGTCCGTCGATAATTAGTGGCACATTCATTGTTTTTTTGATTACGCCCCAACTTGGCAGGCGGAACTGTTTCCATTCGGTGAGCAGCAGAAGGGCGTCGGCATTCAGTGCGGCGTCGTAAATATCTGAGGCATATTCAACTGTATCGCCAAAACGGCGGCGGGCTTCGTCCATGGCAACGGGGTCGAACACTCTTACGCGGGCATTGGCTTTCAGCAGATATTCGATAACAATCAGCGAAGTAGCCTCGCGCATATCGTCGGTTTCGGGCTTGAACGACAAACCCCAGACTGCAATGGTTTTACCTTCCAGATTGCCCTGATAATATTTGTTCAATTTATTGAAAACAACTAATTTTTGACTGTCGTTCACTGCCTCAACCGCTTTGAGTACCTGCATTTGGTAGCCGTTTTTTTCGGCGGTTTTAATCAGCGCCTTCACGTCTTTCGGAAAACACGAGCCTCCGTATCCGCAACCCGGATACAGAAATTTACTACCGATGCGACTGTCCGAGCCGATACCTTTACGCACCATATTAACGTCAGCGCCAACAAGTTCGCAGAGATTGGCTATATCGTTCATAAAACTGATGCGGGTTGCAAGCATCGAATTGGCTGCATATTTTATCATTTCTGCCGAGGGTATATCGGTGAAAATCACGCGGAAATTGTTCAGCAGAAACGGTCGATACAATTTCGACATCAGTTCTCTGGCTCGTTCCGATTCTACGCCAACGACCACTCTGTCGGGGCTCATAAAATCCTTTATTGCAGCGCCTTCCTTCAAAAATTCGGGATTGGACGCCACATCGAAAGGAATATCCACGCCCCGTTTGTCCAATTCTTCCTGTATTGCAATTTTTACTTTTTTGGCAGTTCCCACAGGAACAGTACTTTTGGTAACCAAAGTAAGGTATTTGCTCATATTTTTGCCAACAGAACGCGCCACTTCAAGCACATATTTCAGGTCGGCCGACCCGTCTTCGTCGGGCGGCGTACCCACAGCGCTGAAAACTATTTCCACCTCGTGGAGGCAGGCGGCAACGTCTGTGCCAAAGTGCAGGCGACCCTCTCGATAATTGCGCAGTACCATTTCTTCCAGTCCGGGTTCATAGATAGGCACTTGCCCCTGTTTAAGCGCGTCAATTTTCTTTTGATCAATATCGATACAGATAACGTTCACGCCCATTTCGGCGAAACATGCTCCCGAAACCAAGCCTACATATCCGGTGCCAATAATTGCTATATTCATGGTTTATTGAGTTTTATACTGTTTCTTCTGTTGATTCTTTTTTCTGACTCAGCATGTCTTTCAAATAAACCCAGCCGCAGGCGCCTGCAAAAGCCATAAACACAAAGCCTGCCAGAATAATTTTTTTCTTTGGCTTGGCAGGGTGGCTGGGGACTACCGCCGGCTGAATAATAACGCAGACCGGTTTGGTGTCCTGCACTTTTATTTTTGCAAGTTGCAACTGCTGAGCCGTTTGATTATATATGCCAAATGCCAGATTCATTTCGTTTTGCAAACGGGTGAGCGTTGTTGCCTGATAGTTTGCCGAAACCACCGACTGATTGCGGTCAACTGCCTTAGCGTATTCCTGTTGCGCATCGAAATAGGTTAATTTTGCCTCATCGTACAGTTTTTCGATATATTCGAGATTTTGACGCGCTTTTTCGGTTCGGTAATTCACTATATAACTTTGCATATACGATATTACCGTGTCGGCAATTTTTGCAGAAATTGCAGGGCTTTGCATTGTAATTTCGATAGTTGCAAGTCCCGTTTTCTTGTCCACCGCAATATTTATCCGGCTTTTCAGTCCCCCCAGAATTTCCTCCTGCTCCTTGGTCAGAACAATTATTGTTGATTTTTCGGACGACGCCTCGCCTTCTTCCGTTTCGGTGCCGCGTATCAGCGAAAGCAATTGTCCGGGCGCTCCCATCACATAGCCCCACCACGCACCTTTCTGATGGTTAAGCAAATAATCGTACAGCGTTGTGTCAATTTCCTGTTCTTTATCGGCAACCATAATGTCGAACAAACCAAGCATAAAGGGCGTCGAAGCCAGAATATCGGGATAAAGCACGGGCGACAATTCGCCGCTATTTTGCTGTAAATCAATTCCCGCCATTGACGCCAGCGCCCCCAGATTGCCGGCTTTGTCGGATGCAGTCGATTGCGCAAGTATCACACTGGTTGTGTATTCCTTTGGGATACTGAATGCTATCACAATTCCTGCAATAAAACCGATAATGCTGACTTTAATTATAAATCGTTTGCTGGCTTTCAACTTGTTAAGTATCGCCATCAAATCAATTTCGTCTTCGTATTTTTCCTGATTATCCATTCTGTTTTTCTCTTTTATTTTCTTCTTTATTTTTTGAACAAAGTTGCGATAATGGCTGCCATACTCACTATTGGCATCACGGCTGTGCCTATGCCAATCACGTCGCGGAAGCTGAATGGCGGAGTGCGTTCTTTCGATGGCACAATAATTTCGCAACCCGGCTGAATTGCCTGAATGTCGTATTTTTTAACTTTATTGACCGTTCCATTCATCTGTATCACATACACTTTCTTTTTCTTTGCATAATCGGAATATCCGCCTGCCTGATCGATATAATACGAAAGGGTTTTGCCCTGTCGATACGAGACTGTATTGGGATACATTACTGCTCCGTTGATTTTGATAGTATTCTCATATTCAGGAATTATGAGCCTGTCGCCTTCACGCAGGACGATATCGAAATCCGAGCCCGGACTCGCAACCGCCTTATCGAGTTCTATGCCAACGTGGTATTCAGCCGAAAGATCGAGAGTACTGATTGCTATTGAATCTCGACCGCCCTGACGCGCCATTTTCAGCGCCGTTTGGGTTCTGAACATTTCCTCTTCCGAGCGTTGGCGCAACAGCCGCGCTCCTTTGGGATAAGCATCTGGCGTCAAGCCCTTTGCCCGCTTGATGATATCCGACAAGCGTTCATTTTTCTTATTCAGAGCATAAGTTCCCGGAAACAGTACTTCGCCAATAATAGCAACATGCCTTTGTGCCTGATAGGCAGGGCTTCGACGTACATAAACCACATCGTACGGGTTCAGAATAAAGCCTTTGTCGCCGTCCGCCAGATAGCCGTCTTTGATTGTCAGAGTAAAATTTTCGGAAATGCGGCTGCTTGTGGCAGTACTTTTTGGGTCGATAATTCGTCGAGCCACGTCAATCTGTACGGACGAAGCCGATTCCAGCAAGCCGCCTGCCTGAACAAGAAGGTCTTCAAGCGAAGTATTGTCGGCGTATTTGTAATTTCCCGGTCGAGCAACGGCGCCATGAATGGTATAGTCGCCATATTCGTTCAAATCGTTGACCGACGAAACGTGCAGAATATCGTTTTCGCGAAGTGGAATATCGCCTGCGCCCGACATAACCTGTTCAAGATTAAGCGATATAATTTCGGAAGTATAATCGTCTTTTTCGCGCGTAAGCACAGCGCGATTTACAAACGCATCGCCACGCAGCCCGTCGGCGGCATTGATAAGGTCTTTCACCGTCTTTATATCTTTTCCTATTTCGTAGTATCCGCTTCTGAATATTGCGCCTGTGATTTCGACACGATTTTCGTATAAATCAATACCATTGCTCACCGTCACAACGTCCTTGTCCTGAACGTTAAACAGAGCATAATCGGTTTCGGGGAGAGTAAAAATCCGGTTTTTATCGCCCGAAATTCTTGTCAGCCTTACTTTTTCCGTATAAGCATCGCCGGTAAAGCCGCCTGCATAGCGCAGCAAATCGGCAACGGTTTCATTGGCAGTTACTTCGTAGAACATTGGTCGTTTGACAGATCCCGAAATATTAACAAGCGCCTCGTAGGGTGGCACAGAAATCACATCATTGTCTTCCAAACGAATATCGTCATTCAGTTTACCGTCAAGGATATACTTATAAACGTCGAAAGTGCGCAGCAGTTTACCGTTGCGAATCAGGCGGATACTGCGCAGCGAGCCAGAAACGCTCACACCTCCAGCCCGATACAGTGCATGAAACGCTGAGGCAAGCGACGAGAGCGAATAAGTTCCCGGCGCCACAGCCTCGCCCATGACATTGATTTGGATTGTACGTATCTGACCTAATGTGAGTTTGATGTCCGAACCATTCGTGCCGTCGTCGTCGATTGTTGAGTAAATATCTGTAAATTTTCGTTTAACAAAATCATTTGCCTCTTTAATGGTCATTCCGTTAAGATATACAGGACCAAGCCTGTCCATTGAAATATTTCCTTCGGGGGAAATTACTCGTCTTATTGTTTGTTGGGAGGCGCCCCAAATATCAATAATCACCTCATCGCCGGGGCCTAAGCGATAATCCATTGGTGTGGGGATATTGATAGAGGGAGCAAAAGTCAAATTTTTGGTATTGAATATATTATGCCCAAATATTTCCGAAATATTTGCTTTATGAGTCATTTCAGAAGTTACTTCGTCCATATCGCCGGCGTTAAACTCTTCCTGAGGCGCAACTCTTTCTCTATGAATTACCTGACTGCTTTTTTCGGCGCTCACCATCGAACTTTGTTTGCTTTCGTGCTGCTGTTTAATTCGTTCCAACTGTGATTGCGAAACGCCACGTTTAATCAGCGATGCGGCAATATCTTCTTTCGATGCGCCGGCTGCATTGGCTTGTGTAACATAGTCTATCACTTGTTGATCGCTCATTTGCGCAAACATTGCATTTGTAATCAGGATAAATGCAATAAAACCCCAAAATTTTTTTATGTACATATTCAATTTCTATATTCTATATTCTATATTCTATTTCTATATCAATTTAATATTTCAATTAATCACTAATCACTAATCACTAATCACTAATCACTAATCACTACGCCTTAATTTCCTCGACCATAGATGGATGCACAAAAGCAGTAGCCACAGCCATTATTCCATTGATGGCAACCACCACGCGCCGGTCGCCCTTGATACGCACAAATTCGCCTTCGACTCCGGCAAAAATTCCGCTTTTTATTCGCACTTTCATACCTCTTTTAAAATTTATCGACGACTTTAAATACACAAGATTTTCGTCGCAAGTTCCTGATACAGCGATAAAATGCTGCATTTGACATTCTGGCACCACCATGGGCAGTTTTTTCGACCTGTCCATGATATATCGAACAGGCATTTTCAGTTCTATCAAGGGTTTAAACTCGTCGATAGTCTGTTTCGATGTTTTAACAAAGATAAGATTGTGGATTACGGGCAACAGTTTTTTACTTTTTTTGCCGTTTTTTTCAATCATTTGGTACTGCATGGGAATAAAATTCTCTATCTGATTATCGTCAAGATATTTTTTTAACGGAATTTCTCTTCCATAAGTTACTCTTAAAACATACCATGCAATATCTGCAACCGTCATTGTCATCTTACAATATTTATATATATCGCTCCGGCAACACGCAAGGAGCGCAAAAAAACGATATTTTTGTTCAAATCTTGTCCCCTAATCGGAACAAAGTACAAAAACATCTGTATTTAAAGCCTTTACGACAGAAAAACATCGATCGTTCAACTTTGAATGTCATATAGATGCAAAACGATTGAAAAACGTTGCATGGCTGCATACATTTTTTTTGATTTTTGGACATTAATTTCTGCCGGACAGTCAAAAATATGTGTGTATTAGATAGATGACGTTTAAGAAAAAAATGAAAAACTTCTAATATTTGATTTTTTCCGTGTTGCATTTCGGCTCGAAAATGCTCATTTACGATAATGTAAACCCCGCTTTTTGCCTTGTGCGCCTCGAACAACCTGTTTAGTGTCTGACACTCAACGTAAATCGCCTTATTTTCTCAGAAGGAATAATAAGGGAATAAGGGCGTAGGGACGCGATTAATAGCGTATCTACTAAGGACGCCTTTGGAAATAAGGGTTCTATGGATTTTCCACACAATTCACAGTATAACCAAAAAAGATTTAGCCTAAAAATCGCCAATGGTCAGCGGTTGTGATTGTGATTGTGATTGTGATTGTAGGGGCAAGGCGCGCCTTGCCCCTACGCCGCCACCAATGTCGCCGCCCTCATCAAAACAGCCTGTTACATAACCGTATATCCGCATTTAGGCGCGGTTGAACAATCCGAGAAAACCTTCCCGATTGTTGAATACCTTAATTTTGTTAATTCTTGCGTAAAACATTTTTTTATGATTAGTGATTAACGATTAGTGATTAATTTTTTGTTACCCGTACTTTTGCTTACATTTGCTTACATTTGCTTACCTATAGCTTACCTATAGCTTACCTATAGCTTACCTAAGGCTTTTTTTGAACATCAAATCACTGTTTTTCAAACTCCTGTTCCGTCAGATTTCCGGGCAAGTCCGAAACGCTTACAGTTATTTTGCTGGTTTCGACACTGTTGTTGTCGGCTATTGTGGTATATGCCCACAGTGCGCCATTTTGCACAGCCTCACCTTCTTCCACTGTTCCCGGTCTATCTTTGCAGGTCAGGTAGAACCTGTATGAATATACCGGACAAGGTAAAACCTTGTCCGAACAGCCCACAGTGCGCCATTTTGCACAGCCTCACCGGCTGTTGGGACAAGGTTCTACCTTGTCCACTCTATCTACGCAGGCTGTGCCTGCATTTGCACCTTTGTTGGCAGGCGCAGCCT
>JAITIA010000001.1 GCA_031279695.1 Prevotellaceae bacterium
GAAGGTTCGCTGTAGCTTCGCTCAAGGTTCGCTCAAGGTTCGCTGTAGCTTCGCTCAGTCCAAACCGGCCTGAAATCTTAATTTGTGTAATCTTCATCTTTGCATATTTTAAACATTCAGCACAGAGACCGGAAGACACGGAGATTGCCATTTTTCGTGCGTTTGCCCCGATGATAATTTAAGAATGCGGCAAATGCAGGAATAATTTTGTATGAATACCGTTTAAAACGCGACTCAAATTTGTGCTGACAAATGAACCGTCAGGGGATACTGGCAGAAACTAAACGTTCACCCGCCACATTCGTCTCCTGCGAGGTCGAACAGTCAAGAGAACAGGTCATTTCTGCCAATATTAATCCCGGAGGTCATCTGTTATCTGACGGCAAATACGAGAGTCGTGAAGTTCGGCAGGCTGGCAGGCTTGCGGATGGTTACTTCGTCACCGGTTTGCGTCCCTTCGATTTTTTCGTTACTGCCGAGCAGTTTGACGGAAGAGATTTTCTTTCCGGTGGCGGTTTTCAGTCCGAGCGACCGGATGTGAATATCGCCTTCGGGACGTTCCATGCAGAAGGCGTAGACGGTTTTCCCCTTCACGGTGAAACGGAGGTCTCCCGGTTGATATTTGCGCACGTCCTTCACCGCGTTGGCTATGTGTCCGAAGGGAGCCTTTTCCTCTTTGCCGGCAAGTGAAGGGCCTTCGCCGAAGGTTTTCCACGGGCGTGTGCCGTAGATTGCTTCGCCGTTGACTTCCATCCACAAGGCTATTTTTTCAAGGATATCCAGCACGTCCTGTTCGAGGTCGCCTTCGGGCGTCTGCACGATATTGAGCAGCAGGTTTCCGTTCTTGCTTACAATGTCAATCAGCATCTGGATGACCTCGTCGCCACTCATGTATTTTTGTCCGGTGCGATAGTACCAGTCGCCGATGGAAGTGTCCGTCTGCCAGGGGTATTCGCGGATACTGTCGGCCGAACCGCGCTCATAATCCTGCACCCAGCGCCCTTCCGACGACTGTTTGCAGGTGTAAACCACGCCTTGCGGCTTTTTTTGTTTGCTGTCCTGGTTATAATAGTGGGCAACGAGGCTGCGACCCACATTGTCGAAGGGCAAAGCTCCGTCGGTGTAGAGCAAATCGGGGTGATAGAGGTCAATAAGTTCCTGAATGCGGTCGAACCACATCCTGTGCCGCTTGGGGTCTTTGGTGTACCAGCCCTGATCGTCGTCGGCGGGCGGTTCATGGTACAAATCCCAGTATTCGGGGTTCGAGCCGTCGTATTTTACTCCGGCTTTATCGCCCAAACGGTCAGCCTGATGCGCCGTACGATACCAGTTGTAGCTGGCGCCCAGATGTTCGGAGACGCCAAAGTAAATTCCCTCGTTTTTTGCAGCCTCCTGCCACAGTCCGACCACGTCCTTCTTTGGTCCCATGTTCACCGAGTTCCATTTTGGGTGAAGTTTCGAGTCCCAGAGGAAGAAATTGTCGTGATGAGTAGCCATGCTCACGAAATAACGCGCGCCAACGCGCCTGTAAAGTTTCATCAGCTCGTCGGGACGCCAGCGTTCGGCTTTCCAGAGCGGGATAATGTCCTTAAAACCGAACACGGAGGGGTGTCCGTAAGTCTTTACGTGGTGCCGATAGTCGGAATGCGCCTTTCTATACTGCTGTTTTTCGCAATCATACCAGTCGCCTTCGTACATGCACCGCGCATACCAGTCGCCATGTCGGGGTACCGCCTGCGGACCCCAGTGCGACCATATTCCGAACTTAACGTCGCGAAACCATTCAGGATATTTGTAGGTTTTAAGCGACTCGTCGGTTGGTTGAAACTTGCCCTTGTAGATAGGCAGGTCGCCGGTCTGGGCAAAAGCCTGAATATTTAAAAATATCAGGCTCAATACTGTAATAATTTTTACGTAGTTCATCGTTTTAACATTTTATATATTTAAAATAACGCCGCAAAAGTAATAATAATTTTCGATATTGAAATTATTTATTTTTATTTCTATGATTTTTACATCGATAATCAGGTTTTTTTTTTCGATAATCAGATTTTTTTCTTCGATAATCAGGTTTTTTTCTTCGATAATCAGGTTTTTTTACATAGTAATTCGTAATTGATTTGCACAGTTTAAAAATAAGTATTACTTTTGCGGCGTTATAATTAAATTTGTTTAACTAAATATCTCTAATAATATGAGAAATAATAAACATTTGCAGGCAATTCCTGCCACAGTACTTGACCAAGTACGCGAAAAGCTGGTCGAAATAGACGGCTTGATAACTCCCTATGTTGTTGTTCTGACTCCACAGGAGCGTAAGGAACTTCCGAAGATGGGAGAAAAATCTTTAAGCTTCGTAGAGAAGGCTATGGAGTTCGCAAATCAGTATCCTGATTTGCGTCCTTCGTATCTCGACGTGCCGGAGTTTGAAGTGGACTTCAATGATGCCCGTGGATTGCTAACAATTCAGGCTTATGTAAGGCAAATTGAAGTAAAACTGTCGGATACCGCATTGGCTGGCGGCAGCGACGCATATCAAAGCGCCCTGCTGTTCTATAATGCAGTAAAACTGGCAGTATCGAGCGGAGTACCCGGAGCAAAAGTGGTGTGCGACGAACTGAAAAAACGGTTCCCCAACCACAAACACTCCAAAGATCCTGATACGGACGCCGCTGAAAAGTAAAATAACATGGACAGTAAACTCTGAATCCAAGTAATTTTAGTCCCCCGCATCAAATCGGGGGATTTTTTTTGCATCAATCCAATATCCAACTGCGTTAAGATACTTTTTTGATAGAATATCGATGTAAAAAACATCGATGTCGATGTTACGAAGGACAATGTTGATGTAAAAAACATCAACGTTGCTGTTCCGAAGGACAACGTTGCTGTTCTGAAGGACAACGTTGCTGTAAAAAACGACAACGTTGCTGTAAAAAACGACAATGTTGCTGTTCCGAACGACAATGTTGCTGTAAAAAACGACAACGTTGCTGTTCGGAAGTACCCCATAGTACTTCGGAAGTACCCCATAGTACTTCGGAAGTACCCCGTATGACTTCGGAAGTACCCCATAGTACTTCGGAAGTATCCTGTATGACTTCGGAAGTACCCTGTATGACTTCGGAAGTACCCCATAGGACTTCGGAAGTACCCCGTATGACTTCGGAAGTACCCCATAGTACTTCGGAAGTACCCCTTAGGACTTCGGAAGTACCCCTTAGGACTTATGAAGTACCTAAACGATGTTAAAAGGTAGATAATTGCTATTTTTAAGGTGGATGTTGAGGTTTATAACTCAATATCGAAGGTTCGATAGCGGGATATATCGGTTAAATCACTCCTTATTGATGTTTTTTTTGCTTCCAAGCGGGTTAAAATAGCGGGCAATAAACCACAAAAGCAGCAAAAATGTGATGAAAGCGGCAATCCACAGCCCTTTTGAGTAGTGAATGGCAAAACCTTCCGGCGCAATGAGGATATAATCAATCACCACCATACTCATAAACAGCGCAGGGATGAGCGTGGCGGCGAAAAACTTCTTATGACGAACAAGATAGATGCTTATCATCCAAAGTGTGGCTGTTGCAAGCGTCTGATTTGCCCAAGCAAAATACCGCCAGATGATATCGAAGTTAATTTGCAGCAAAATAAACCCGATAACGAAGAGCGGAACAGAAATCATGATGCGATTGGCGAGTTTTTTCTGGCTTATACCAAGAAAATCGGCAACAATAAGCCGCGCCGAGCGGAAGGCAGTGTCGCCGGAGGTTATTGGAGCCACAATCACCCCGATAATAGCCAGAATGCCGCCAAATTTTCCCAGCCAGCTGTCGCAAATTTTACGGACAGCCACAGCCGCATTTTGCCCGTTGGCGTCCAAAAACCCAAACAGCCCCTCCGCAGAGCCGAAAAAGCTCATCGCCGCCGCCGCCCATATCAAAGCAACGGCGCCTTCCACAATCATTGCTCCGTAGAACACCCTCCGACCATAACGTTCGCTGGTCAAACATCGCGCCATCATGGGCGACTGCGTGGCGTGGAAGCCCGATATTGCTCCACAGGCAATGGAAATGAAAAGCATGGGGAAAAGAGGATACCTGTCCCCGTCGGGACGCTGGTTGCCGAGTGTTTCGAGCGTCAGTTCGGGAATATTTTCGCCGGCAGTGATTAAAGAAATGCCGATGCCCGCCGCCATAAACAGCAGCGCCGCGCCAAAAAAGGGATATATCCGCCCTATAACCTTATCGACTGGTAACAAAGTGGCAAGCACATAGTAAATAAATATCATCACAATACACAAAGTATAATCGAGCGTGTTGTTGGTCATCATATTCAGCAATTTTGCCGGACCGGCAATGAACACAGCGCCAACAAGTATCATCAAAACAAGGGTAAAGATGCGCATAAACAGGCGAAAGAGGTTGCCAACATACTTTCCGCCAAGTTCGGGTAAACTCATTCCCTTATTTCTGAGCGACATCATGCCAGAAAGATAGTCGTGGACTGCTCCACCGAAGATACTCCCGAAAACAATCCACAAAAACGCCGACGGACCATAAACAGCGCCCATCACAGCCCCAAAAATGGGACCCAAACCTGCGATATTGAGGAATTGAATCAGAAAAATCCGCCACCAGTTCATCGGCACATAGTCCACACCGTCGGCAAGGGTGTATGCCGGCGTCCTGTTCGAGGGATTAACTCCAAAAATCCGCTCCATAGCAAGCCCGTAAATAAAATAACCTCCAATCAGAAGGCAAAAAGCAAGCGTAAAGGTAATCATATCAGCTATTTTTTAAATTTGTAGCGCACACGTTCAGTTCTGCAAATACTCGGTGATATTTCCTGAGAGCATCATCAGGCTAATTTCGTCAATTTTAGCGTTATATTCCACATCGAGCAGCCTTTTTTCGGCGTCGAGCAGCGAACTTTGCGCCTTTCGCATGTCTATACCCGCAAGTTCGCCCAAACGATACCGCTCCATGGCGATTTCAAAATTCTGCATGGCGGTTTTCAGGTTCTGATTTTCAACTAAAATGAGCGACAGATTGTTTATATATGACGAATAGATTTCCTTAAATCGCGCTTCGGCGTCGAGTCGGGCTTCGTCCCGCGCCAATTCGCTGTTTCGCCGTTTCAGTTCGGCATTTTTGATTTCCCGACGACGGTTGCCCCCGTCAAAAATATTAAAACCAAGGGTAATACCATAGTCCAAGCCTGTATTATACGAATTTTTGGTGGCGCCGGCGCTGTAATGATTGTAGTTGAGGTGATAGCCGGAGTTAAGTTTCAGATAAGGTAAAGTATTGGCACGCATAATCTTAATCTCCTGTTCGGAAACGTCGATCATTTTAGCGGCAATCAGCAGTTGAGTATTCTCATTAACAGTTTGTTCCAGCAATGCCTCGTATTTCAGTTCGGGCAGCAGTCGAATCAGAGTATCGGCGTCAATATCAAGATTATCGACCTCGCCCATTAAGGTTTTCAGCCTGATTTTTGTTGTCAGTATCTGCTGTTTTTGGCGCACCAGATTCGAACTGTCGGAATTAAAGTCCACGCGAGCCTGCAAAAACTCAAGTTTCGAGCCTGAGCCGAGTTCGTCGTTTGCGTATGCAATGCGGAGTAGTTCGCCGGAAATCAGCAAAGTAGAGAGGAGATTGTTTTTATGCTTTTCGTGCAAAATCAACTGATAGTATTCCGAGGCAATATCAGCAATAAGGCTCTCGATTTTCAGTTTTGTATTCAAGTCGCCAATTTCTTTCAACTCTTTCAGTTGCACATATTTCGACTGTGCTTTGAAGCCCGAAAAAATATCCCAATTGGCGTTTATCGCAGCTGAGGCGGCGTTGTCGAGGCGCAAATCGGTTGAATTTTTTTCGCCGGAAAAATTTTCGGAAGCGCTGTTATTCAGCCCTCCGGCATAACCAGCCGTAGCATCGACGCTCGGCAGCAAACCGGCATTGGCTTTGGTGTAGTTATTTTTTGCAATTTCGTTTTCGTTTTTGACTATTTGCAGGGAAAAATTTTTATCAAGCGCTATTTTTAAACACTCGTCCAAAGTCGATATTTTTGGTTGTGCGGGCAATGTTTCGCACTGCATTATGGAGAAAAAAATTCCCAAAGCCATTGTTGTTTTTCGATTCATATATACACTAATCAATTAAATAATAATAAAATACAACAGCGCTTCACGTTATATGTTTGGATACAAAAGTAGTTATTTTATTAAAATTAAAAAAAATTACTACTTTTGCAGTCGAATTTTTTATATTTTTTTGACAAATTATGGAACAAAACAAAGAATTGAAAGCCGGTCTCGCAAGCGTGGGGCTGGATACGTACTGGTCTCAGTTTGAGGGGCTTTTGCCCCGTTTGACCGGCTACAGAAAAGAAATTGGCGCAAGGCTCTCTGCTTTTGGAGCGGAAGTGGTTGATGCAGGGATGGTTGACAACCCCGACAAAGCCGTTGCCGCCGCCCGACAGTTGAAAAGCGAAGATGTTGAAATTCTTTTTGTATTTATTTCTACATACGCGCTTTCGTCCACAGTGCTTCCGCTGGTGCAGGGCGTGGGTAAACCGGTGATACTGTTAAATGTACAGCCGGTTGCGGCTATCGACTACGAGCACATAAACTCGATGGGCGATCGCGGAAAAATGACCGGCGAGTGGCTGGCTCACTGTCAAGCCTGTTCCGCACCGGAATTTGCCTGCGTCTTCAACCGCGCCGGCATCCGCTACGATATTGTTACCGGATACATGCAGGAAGATTATGTGTGGAACGAGCTGAAAATCTGGATAGAAGCCGCTCGCGCCGTGAAAGGAATGCGCAACAACAGAATGGGAATTCTTGGACATTATTACTGCGGAATGCTGGACGTTTATACCGATACAACCTTACAGTCAGCAGTTTTTGGCACACATATCGAACTGCTCGAAATGTGCGAGTTAAAAGCGTATCGCGATGCGGCAACCGAAACCGAAGTAAAAGCCAAACTGCATGAATTTCAGGAAAGTTTCGACGTCGCCGCCGAATGCGAACAGTATGAACTCGAACGCGCCGCGCGCACATCGGTGGCGCTCGACAGGCTGGTGGAAACGCACCGGCTTGGCTCGATGGCATATTATTATGAAGGCTATGCCGGCAACGAGTACGAAAACATTGTAACATCGATAATTGCGGGCAATACCCTGCTCACCGGCAAAAATGTTCCCGTAGCGGGCGAATGCGAAGTAAAAAATGTTCAGGCAATGAAAATCATGTCGTTACTTGGCGCAGGCGGCTCGTTTTCCGAATTTTATGCAATGGATTTCAACGACAATATTGTGATGCTCGGACACGACGGGCCTGCGCATTTTGCCATCGCCGAAGGACGGGTACGGCTTGTTCCGCTGCCGCTCTATCATGGCAAACCGGGCAAAGGACTTTCGATACAAATGGGTGTAAAACACGGAGATGTAACGCTGCTGTCGGTTTGCGAAGGCAAAGACGGACTGTTTTTGCTGACCGCCGAAGGCGAATCCGTACCCGGCCCGACACTGCAAATTGGCAACACCAACAGCCGTTACCGTTTTGCCTGTGGCGCACGCGATTTTATGAACAGCTGGAGTAAAGCCGGTCCGTCGCACCATTGCGCTATTGGCGTGGGGCATGTTGCCAATAGAATTGAGAAAATTGCATTCCTGTTGAATATTCCTGTTCAAAGAATTGAATAATTGATTAACTGATTAACTGATTAATTGAATAATTGATTAATGCCTGCGGCGGCACATTTGTCGTAGGGGCGTTGCGCGCAACGCCCCTACGACGACGAATGTGCCGCCGCAAAATTTTTGTTGTAACACAATTTAATAAAAATCTGCGAAAGTCCTTCTAATCTTCGTTATTGCGTTATCTGGTGTGCTTTTCTGCTAAACCAGCGCCTCAGCCAGAGCGTCGCATTTGCGAAAGTCCTCGTCCGAAGGTATTCCCTTGATTTCGACTGGCTCGGCTATCAGTTCCCATTTGATATTTTCGGCAAATTTCACCAGATTTTTCACTCCGCCGCCGTTCCAGCTGAACGAGCCAAATATGCCCAGCCGCCGGTTTTGCAGTCCGAGATGTTCCAGTTCGCAGCACAAATGGTCTATCAGCGGAAACATTCCGGTATTGTAGGCGCACGAGCCTAAAAATATGTTCCTGTATTTCCATGCTTCGCGTATCAGATACGAGATGTGGGTTTTGGAAACGTCGTAAATTCGTATGTTCCGAACGCCTTTTTCGGCAACTTTGCGGGCAATATAATCTGCCATCATTTCGGTATTTCCATACATCGAGGCATAGATAATCAGCAGACCGTCTTCTGCTTCATACCTGCTCCACTTGTTGTAGAGGTCGATAATTTTCTGCGGATCTTTGCGCCAGACGGGTCCATGTGTCGGACAGATGCAGCGGATTTCCGTGCCGGCAAGTTTGGCAATGGCTTTCTGTACCATATTGGAATATTTGCCCACAATATTTGAATAATATCGCAACGCCTCGTCGCGGTAAAATTCAAAATTCACTTCATCGTCGAATATTCCGCCGTTCAGCGTTCCAAATGTGCCGAAGGCATCGCCCGAGAAGACAATTTTTTCGGTCAAATCGACGGTCATCATTGTTTCAGGCCAGTGTACCCAAGGGGTCATAACAAACGACAGTTCATGATGTCCGAGTTTGACAACCGCACCTTTGCCGACGTCTTCAAAATTGGAAGTTGCGCCAAAACAGGCTTCGAAAATACGTTTTGTGGCGGCATTGCCAAGTATTTTCACTTCGGGATACTTTTTCAGGATGCCTGCAATTTCGCCCGAATGGTCGGGTTCGATGTGATTTATCACCAGATAGTCCAGTGTTTTGCCAGCCAGATACTTGTCCACCGTATCGAGAAAACATTTTCCGGCGGTAACATCGACGGTGTCTATCAGCGCGGTTTTTTCGTCAACAATAATATATGAATTGTAGGAAACGCCTTCGGGAAGAGGCCAGATGTTTTCAAACAGGCGTTTTCGCCGGTCGTTTACCCCAATCCAAAATACTCTGTCAGAAATATATACTTTATTAAACATCTTTATATTTATCTATAATTTTGCCGGCAAAAATACAAAAAAAATATAAATAAATACAAAAAAAATATAAAACGGGTGAAACACTGTTGTTTGGGAGCATTGCAAATTGACGCATCATTCGTCCCGTCGGCAATAACCGGACGGGAATATAAAATCGGCGATTTTGCCGGTAAATAGTGTCTGTCTGTAAAGTCAAAACACATATATAGTGTCCGTCCGAAAACTCGAAAAATGGCATATCTGCAAAGTCCCGCAGCCCCCGATACTTTATTAACCGCTGGCTTCAGCCTCCGGTATCGACCCTGCCACGGCTGTTGGGACAAGGTTCTACCTTGTCCACTCTATCTACGCAGGCTGTGCCTGCATTTGCTCCTTTGTTGGCAGGCGCAGCCTGCCAAGATAAACCGGACGAGGCACAGCCTCGTCCGAACAACGGGACTGCGTCGTATTGATTGCGCCGATGTAGGGGCGTTGCGCGCCCTGCCCCTGCGCCAACGACTGTGTTTGCGGGGCGGATGTTTGCGTCGCCATTTGTCTGAACTGTGATTTTCGGATGATTTTGATTGATTTATGTGATTGGCGTCGACGGTGATTGCGTCGTATTGATTGCGCCGATGCAGGGGCGTTGCGCGCAACGCCCCTGCGCCAACGAATGTGTTTGCGGGGCGGGTGTTTGCGTCGCCATTTGTCTGAACTGTGTTTTTAGAATGATTTGGGTGATTTATGTGATTGGCGGCGACGGTGATTGGCGTCGTATTGATTGCGACGATGTAGGGGCGTTGCGCGCCCTGCCCCTGCGCCAACGAATGTGTTTGCGGGGCGGGTGTTTGCGCCATGTTGTGCGTCGCCATGTAGGGGCGCGATTAATCGCGCCCTCACGCCGCCGCCGAATGTGTTTGCGTCGCCGGCGTGGTTATGGTCGAGAAGATGCAGATTTAAAGGATAATTGCAGATAAAAAAATCTGTGTCAATCCGTAAAATCCGTGTCATCCGTGTGCCAATGCCAATAGGCATCTGTTTAACCTGTGTCATTTGTACAGTATAAAAAATTTCGTACAAAGGTAGGCAAAGGCAAAATACAACAGTTATCAAAACAACAAAATCTTTAATTGTTGTTTTGATAAGTCGGCGCAAAAGTTATCAAAACGTCAATTGTTGTTTTGACACACCCTGTAAACGCCGTAGAGACGCAAAATTTTGCGTCTCTACAATCGTCAATCGTCAATCAAAAATCGTCAATCAAAAATCGTCAATCAAAAATCGTCAATCAAAAATCGTCAATCAAAAATCGTCAATCAAAATTTGCCTGTTTACGCCATACCCGTGGCGATAGTCCGGTTTGTTTGCTGAACTGACGGGTGAAATTACTCATTTCGGAGATACTTGTGCGGGCAGCGATTTCAGTAATCGTCATGTTTGGGTTTTGCAGCATGAGGTTTTTGGCTTCGTTGATTCGGAGTTCGCCAATCCAGTTTCTGAATGTCTGTTTTCGGGATGTGTTGATGTACGACGAGAGGTATTGCCGGTTGGTATGGAGTTGCTTCGCCAGCAGTTCGATGGTAATGCCTTCTTTGGTAAATCCCTTGGCGGCAAGCCATTCGGCAATCCTGTTCTCAATGGTGGCAAAAGCGTCCGGCGATACGGCGGGTTCGGATGCGGGTTCGGGTAGAGACGCAAAATTTTGCGTCTCTGCGGCGGGCGTAATAGTCGGTTAAATATAGTGGAAAACAAAGGGATAGTTGAGAAAACGAATGGCAAAAACGATGTAAAACACAATCAGTATAACCGAAAACAGCAACGCGCCCCATGCCGTCATGAACATGGCGTTCAGGAGCGCCATCACGCCAATGGCAAGGGCGGCAAAGAACGAAACGCGCACCCAGTTTAAATGCCGCGCCTCATCGCCGGAATAAAAATTGTCCATGCGAAAAATGTAGCGGCGATAATGTGCCATAAACATCAGCGAAATGCGTATTATTAAATAGACGTAAATGAGAATGTAAACGGCAAAAAGCGCTTTGAACCATTCGGGCGGACAAAGTGCGTAAATAACAAAAAGCGCCGCAACGAGCAGCAAAAACAGGCTGACTATCCATGTGATTTTTTTCCCTGAGAGAAACCTCGGATTGATGAGGGTGATGAAAACGTAGGTGAAAAGAAACGACTGCGAACATCCGATAAGGAGGGTGATGATTTGTGTGAGCTGAATATTGTCGTCGGGCGAACGACTGAAATATTCCGCCACATTGCTGGCAGCCAAAAACAGGTATGCCGCCGCCATAATACGCCTTGCCGTAAGATAGTTGCGCAACTGTGAACATTCGCTTACGGACAGGAAAAGCAAAGAGACTCCAAAAGTAAAAAATACGCTCCCGCCAAAATAAATGGAAATGATGTTGTAAAATTCTTCAATCATAATTGTACGTTAATTTTTAGTTTATGAAACAGTATATTAAAGTGTAAATTCACGCTTGCATTGCAATATGCCAAATACAATCTCTGCATCGTTGCAACAAAGTACTGCTTTTTTCCGCCTTGCCTTCGACTTAGCTTCGACCTTCCTTCGACCTCGCTTCGACAAAAGTTTCTTCGACCATCAGGCGTATGCAATCTGCGTGATTTTATATTACAGTGTCAATTTTTTCTCATGATTAATAAAACAAAACCCGTTGCAAATCCATTTTACAGATTTGCAACGGGGCATAAAATAAATATTAAACTTAATTTTTTCTTGTTTTTCGATACCAATATCAGACGTAACTGCCTGATCATCTCTCTCTCGGTATATGCAAATACAGTGCCACTGCACAGAACAGTCTCTGTGTCAGGGGTGGATAAAAAGCCGTCAAAAGGGCTAAAACTACTAAAATTACATTCAATCATGTCGAAAACAATAAATTAATCTATAAATCTAAAAAAACACTAAAATCTAAAAAATCAACCCTTGTCATTCTCCTTCAAATGCCATTAACCTGCAAATAGTGCATGTTACTTCAGCATATTTTGTTTCCGGGCGCAAAAGTAGATATTTAGTGTTTGTCCGAAAACTCGGATACACGCAACCGCCGTCCAGTAGGGACGGAATGTTGGTAGAAAACGCAAGCCCAACCTCGTAACCGCCGTCCCGTAGGGACGGAATGTGGAATTTGTTGATTTAATGTGCAGTCCCGTTGTTCGGACGAGGCTGTGCCTCGTCCGGTATATCTTGGTAGGCTGCGCCTGCCAACAAAGGTGCAAATGCAGGCACAGCCTGCAAGGATAGAGTGGACAAGGTAGAACCTTGTCCCAACAGCCGTGGCGGGGTCGCTGCCGGAGGCTAAAGCCAGCGGTTAATAAAGTGTCGTCCCTGCGGGACTTTGCAGATATGTCATTTTTTTCGAGTTTTCGGACAGACACTA
>JAITIA010000029.1 GCA_031279695.1 Prevotellaceae bacterium
AATTTTTCAAACTCGTTTTCGGCTTTGTCTTTGGCAATTTGCGCCGAAATTTTACCTGCATTTTGCAAAAGGTCTCGGTCGTCGGCAAGCAGAAATTTGTCCAAACGCTTTGCCCAATCGTGCATTGTCATCGGAATACCTTTTTTGGCACGGTCTTCCGCCAAATCGAGATAAGCATTCACTATTCTGCCCAGACTTTCCAACTCGTCTTTTGTAAGATAGTTTTTGGCGACAGACACATCGGTTTTTACGATTTTGCCTTCGGGCGCGTTTTCCCAAGTAGTTAGTCCCATATTTGTTTTTTCGGCGTCGGCGCGGTTGTAAATCAGCTCGGCAGCAGTGTTGTGGTGAACAGCCCAATGCAGTTTATTCATTGCCGTAGCAAAAAACTTTTTTGTAAGCGGCGAAAGCGCGTCATAATCGGACGCCGTGGCATAAATATCAGTTACTTTTTGATATAACCGCCTTTCACTCAAACGAATTTCGCGGATTTCGGCAAGCAGGTGCTCAAAATAATCTTCATCAAAAAACCGTCCGTTTTCCATTCGTTTGCGGTCGATAACATAGCCTTTTTTGGCAAATTCTTTCAACACCGAAGTCGCCCAGCGGCGAAAATTGATTGCCTGCACGGAATTGACGCGATAACCTACGGAAATTATCATGTTGAGATTGTAAAATTTAACCTCTTGAGTTTGTGTTTTACCCTCAATAGCGCCGTGTTGAGTGGTATGTGCAAAAAATGCACATGCCACTTGTTCGTCCAATTCGCCATCGGCAAATATATTTTTGATATGCCGCGCAATGCCGCTTCGGTCAATTCCATACAGCGTAGCCATCATCTTTTCGGTTGCCCACAAATCGCCGTTTTGAAAGGCAATATCAATCGTGTCGCCGCCCCGCTCGCTTACAAAAGCAAGAAATTGAACGGTACTGTTTTTTATGCTTAAGTTTTTCATAAAATCTCTACATTAAAATTATCAAATTTCTGTTGCAGCATCTGCTGTTTTTCTCTTAAATATTTCATGCGTTCTGCATATAAACAGATTATCATCTTTGGCTATTTATCTTATATACAACTGTTTTTTTGTTTTTGATTTATTAAAAACCGGTACAAAAGTATAAAAAAATTATGAATTGGTTGAAAAAAAGATTGAGGCTCTATTCTCCGGAAGGGCATTCATGAATTTAATTCAGGATTCCTTTCAATACCACCGAAGATTTTCTTGCCATCTCAATCTTTTTCACCCAAAATTTGCATTACATATTAGCAAATAAAAAAGTTTTATTACCTTTGCAACGCTTAAATTATTATTAATATACGGTTAAAATGAAAATAACGAGAGAGTTAAAAATCGGCATCTACTTTGTTGTCGTCGTAGCAGGCTTGGTTTGGGGGGTAAATTTCCTCAAAGGATTGGATTTATTTAATAAAATCGATAAATATTATGCCATCTACGAAAACGTTGAGGGTCTGCAAACTACCTCTTCGGTATATATCAAAGGCTTGAAAGTGGGGACTGTCAGCCGGATTGAGTTTCAGTTGGAACAGGGCGAAAAATTCATCGTCGAACTTAAAATCAAGTCCCACTATCAGATACCGGCAAACTCCACTGCCTACATCTATAGTTCTGATATTATGGGCAGTAAATCGATAAAAATCAAACTTGGCGATTCACACAATTATCTCAAAAGCGGCGAACAAATTGCCTCCGGACACGAAGGCGACATGTTTTCGATGTTTATGGATGATTTGCCTTCTATTAAGGACAGTTTGAAACTTACCTTGCAGGAACTTGATGTGGCGTTTAAAAACATCAACCGCCTGTTTTCCAACGAAAATATCAACAATATTTCGAGCGGACTGTCGGCTCTGGAAAAAACACTGCAAAATGTTGCTCAGATTTCTTCCGCCCTGAACAACAGCAAATCAAGCATCGTCGCCCTGCTCAAAAATGTGGAAGCAATAAGCGATAATCTCAAGCAGAATACCAATAATATAAACAATATCATTACAAATTTTTCGGATCTCAGCGATAGCCTTAAACTGCTTAATCTGACGCAGATTGCCTCACATTTGGAAGGCGTTATTGCAAAAATTGACGCGGGCGAGGGAACTGCCGGAAAACTTGTTAATTCCGATGAGTTGCACAATACTCTGTCGAAGGCAGTTAGCAGCCTCGATTCCCTGCTGACCGACGTCAGAAAACGTCCAAAAAGATATGTAAATATATCGATATTCGGAAGAAAAGAAAAATAACGCCAATGTTTGCAGTAATTTTTGACATGGACGGGGTGCTGGTTGCCAATGCCCGCTTCCACGAAAGGGCTTTTGCCGAATATTTTAGCCAATATAACGTCCGTTTAGCGCCGGAAATGCACGGACGTGGCAACAATGACCTTATGGAAGAACTGTTTCCCGATGCAACCGACGAGCGTCGTGCCGAACTTTCGGCAGGAAAGGAAGCTTATTATCGTAAAATCTATCAACCGCATATACAGCCGGCAGAAGGCTTACTCGCTCTGCTCGACGAACTTAAAACTCGCGGCATACCTTTGGCTGTTGGTTCGTCGGCGCCTGTGGAAAATATCGACTTTGTGCTCGACAGCTTGCAAATTCGCAGTTATTTCGACGTTATTGTTATTGCATCGATGGTCGAAAAGGCAAAACCCGCGCCCGATATATATCTGAAAGCCGCCGAATTGCTGAAAATCAATCCCGCCAATTGTCTGGTTTTTGAAGACGCGCTGGCAGGCATCGAATCGGCAAAAAGCGCCGGCATGAAGGTCGTTGGACTTGCCTCGTCGCTGCCCGCCTCGCGCCTGACAGCGTCCGACAGAGTGATTGCCGGTTTTACGGAAATACGATTCGACGATATAAAAAAACTTGCGGAAACAAAGTGATTATTAGCCATATCGAATAAAAAACACTCGGATTTTATGGACAATATTCAAAAAATTGTGGCGGCAATTGACGCTCGGGCAAAAATCGACAATAGCCTCATTCTCCGCTGTTTCGACTATCAATACCGGAATTGCGAAATCTACCGGCGCTATGTTGATTTGCTGGAAATTGAAGTTACCTGCGCGGACGAAATCCCTTTTTTGCCGGTCGAATATTTCAAAACCCATAGTGTTTATTCAGCAAATAAAAAGCCTGAAACAGAGTTTACAAGCAGTGGAACAACCGGCGAGCCCAGCCGACATTTTGTTGCCGAATTTGAAATCTACAGAAAAAGTTTCACCGAAGGATTTCGCTGTTTTTTTGGCGATATTTCCAACTTTGCAGTTCTGGCTCTGCTACCTTCGTATCTCGAACGTTCTGGCTCTTCGCTAATTGCTATGGTACAGGATTTTATCGATAAATCGAACTCCCCTTTTTCGGGCTTTTTCCTGCGCGAACACGATAAACTTTTTGCAACTCTGATGCATCTGAAAGCCTCAAAAACACCTGTTTTGCTGATTGGCGTCAGTTTTGCCCTGCTCGATTTTATCGACAAATATACTATTGATTTTCCCGACCTTATGGTTATGGAAACCGGCGGAATGAAAGGACGGCGCGAAGAAATAACGCGCTCGGAACTCCATGAGGCTATCTGTCAGGGTTTTGGCGTTGAACGGGTTTTTTCGGAATACGGAATGACCGAACTCCTTTCGCAGGCATATTCATACGGCAACGGACGATTTCGCTGCCCGCCGTGGATGAAAATCCTTATTCGAGACCCTAAAAATCCGCTGAAAAATGTTCCCGACGGCGTTGTTGGAGGCATAAATATTATTGATTTGGCAAACATTTATTCATGCTCTTTTATCGAAACCCGCGACTTAGGTATTATGCACAGCGACAGCAGTTTTGAGATAGTGGGCAGGTTCGATGAAAGCGAAATTAGAGGCTGTAATTTGATGTGCTGATGCTGAAATATCGGAAAAATGCATTAACTTTGCGCCCGAATTTTTTTCAGTATTTTATGACAGTAAAAGAAAAAACAATTGCATTGGTTGCTCACGACAACAGAAAAAAAGATTTGGTGGAATGGGCAGAATATAACGTTAATATTCTGATAAACTACAATCTTGTATGCACCGGAACAACCGGCGTCCTGATTGAAGAAGCGCTCAAAGAAAAACTTGGCGAAAACAGCTCGCTGCTGAAAATCAAGAAACTGCGCTCCGGTCCACTTGGCGGCGACCAGCAAATGGGCTCGCTGATTGCCGAAGGAAAAATCCATTATTTGATATTTCTCTGGGACCCGATGGAGCCTCAGCCTCACGACGTTGACGTGAAGGCTCTGTGGCGTATTGCATCCGTTTACAATATCCCCACCGCAATCAATCGCTCCACAGCCGATTTTATCATTTCCTCGTCGCTCATGGGCGGCAACTACCGTCCGCTTTTAAAGGATTTTTCGGAATATCTTAATCGGGTTGTCGAATTATAATTGCTTGGATAACAGCACAATGACAAAGAAAGACATGGACAGCGAAATACAGATTGCTTTCGACATTCTGTGTCGGGACGGCACAATTGTTTATCCCACCGATACGGTTTGGGGCACAGGTTGCGCCGCTACTTCCGACTGCGCGGTGGAAAAACTCTATCGCCTGAAACAGAATGGCGAAGAGCGTGCATCGCTGGTGCTGGTATCGAGTATCAACATGATTTACGAATTTGTGTGGAAAGTTCCGGAGGAGGCAATCAGTTTCATTAAATTAGCCAATAAGCCTCTAACTGTAATATTTCCACGCGCTTACGGGCTGTCGAAAACAATAGTGGGCAAGGACGGAAGCATTGGCATTCGCCTTGTAAAGCACGAGTTCTGTAAAAAACTCATAAAGAAACTGAAAGTTCCGCTGGTTTCGACCTCCGCAAACGTTTCGGGAATGCCTGCGCCAAAATGTTTTGACGATATTTCTGCCGACATTTTGAAAAACGTCGATCATGTTGTCGATAAGCAATATGCAGGCAAAATGACCGGCACGCCGTCGGCAATTATCAAGGTTGGAATGTCGGGCGAAATTGAATTTATAAGAAAGTGAAAATTAAAACAGTAATCAATAAATATAAATAAAAAAAGATGAAAAAAGTAGTATTACTCCGTCACGGAGAAAGCGTTTGGAATAACGAAAACAGATTTACAGGCTGGACAGACGTCGATTTGTCGCCCAAAGGAATCGAAGAAGCCTCTCTGGCAGGCAAAACTCTGAAAGCAAACGGATTTGTCTTCCAAAAGGCATACACCTCGTATCTCAAAAGAGCAGTCAAAACACTCAACGGAGTGCTTGATACAATGGATCTTGACTGGATTCCGGTAGAAAAATCGTGGAGGCTAAACGAAAAACACTACGGCATGTTGCAGGGCTTGAACAAAACCGAAACCGCCGCCAAATATGGCGACGAGCAGGTTCTGGTATGGCGTCGCAGTTACGATATTGCGCCTGAGCCACTTGCCGCCTCCGACCCGCGCAGCCCCCGCGCCGATATTCGCTATGGCGAACTGACCGACGCCGAAATTCCGCTGACCGAATCGTTGAAAGAAACCGTCGAACGCGCCGTTCCGTATTGGGAAAAAGTAATTGTTCCCTCGCTCGAACACTATGACCAGATTATAGTTACGGCACACGGCAACAGTCTGAGAGGAATTATCAAGTTTTTGAAAAATATCTCCGACGCCGATATTATCAGCCTCAATTTGCCGACGGCAGTGCCATACGTATTTGAATTTGACGACAGGCTAAATCTCGTAAAAGACTATTTTCTTGGCGATCCTGCCGAAATCGAAAAAAAGATGAATGCCGTTGCCAATCAGGGCAAAAAATAATCATCCAAAGGCAAAGGGGCTGTCCGATACATATTCTTTTTCTTTGAATCATAATTAGTGTTTTCGGGCAGCCGCCTTTCGGATGTATGTTCATGTGTTTTAATATATTATGCTATAATGTTGTATGATTTTGATGAAGTAATAGAACGCCGAAATACCAACAGCGAAAAATGGGACAATTGCGTTCCCCGTTTTGGCTCTAACGACCTGATACCCTTGTGGGTTGCCGATATGGATTTTAAAACCCCCGATTTTATTATCGATGCTATCAGGAAAAGGCTTGAACACGAGATACTTGGCTATTCCATACGTCCGCAGTCGTTCTACAATGCAGTGCAAAACTGGCTGCGCGACAGCGGCTGGGAAATCGACCCGAAAAAAATCAGCTTCAGCCCGGGAATAGTGCCGGCAATAAATTTCGCCGTCAATATTTTTACTTCCCCCCAGGATAAAATCCTGATAAACACACCAATCTATCACCCTTTTATGTATGCAATCAACAACGCAGGCAGAACAATGGTGAAGAGCTCGCTGGTGAACGACGGCAATGGTTATTATACTGTGGATTATGATGATATGGAACGCAAACTTGCCGACGGCATCAAAATGTTTATGCTGTGCAGCCCCCATAACCCCGTTGCCAGAGTGTGGACGGCGGACGAACTGACAAGAATGGCGGAACTATGCATTAAATATAATGTACTGATTGTTTCGGACGAAATTCATTCCGACCTTGTTTTCAAGCCTCACAAGCACGTCTATCTCGCCTCCATTTCCGATAAAATTGCTCAGCAAACTCTCACTTTCGTTGCTCCAAGCAAAACATTTAATCTGGCAGGCTTGTACTCTTCGGTGGTGTACTCCGATAACCCCGAACTGTTCGGAAAATTCGATAAGTACGTGAATAATATGAGTATAGGCTGCGGGACAATTTTTGGCGACGTGGCGCTGGAAGCCGCATACACTCATGGTCGTAACTGGCTCAACCAGTTGCTTGTATATCTCGACGGCAATTTCAATTATGTATGTTCGTATCTGAAAAACAATATTCCCGAAATCAGCACCCGCAAGCCGGAAGGAACTTATCTGATGTGGCTCGATTGCAGTCGGCTGAATATGACCTCACAAGAGATTCATAACCTGATGGTTGCCAAAGCAGGACTGGCGATGAATCCGGGCAAAATTTTCGGCAACGAAGGCGAATTATTTCTCCGCCTCAATGCCGCCACGCCCCGATCGATACTCGAAAAGGCAATGGCAAACATGCACAAAGCAGTGAAAGGCTGATTAATAAGAGCATTTTTATACAATTTATTACAAGATTATACCGGCAATCAATTTAATTTTATATCTTCCACCTGCACATTTCGGTTTAAAATTCGAGAAAAACTATCAGCCTGCCGGCGTCGATAGAGATTTTGAATGTATCCGACATGGTTTCGTTTAAACTGCCTTGATTCCAGTTTGTAAAGCGTCGTTCGGTGATTTCGTATTTCAACCCCGACGAAGTGATTTTTGTGTCGGGCGTGATTGCAAAGATTGATACTTGCTGCTGCGGACGGCAAATGAATGTTTTTGAACAGTTTATCGGCACAAAAATTCCAGTATCGCTCACTGCAATAATGTCGATATACTCGTTGTAATCGCTCAGAAGCGCAATATTGGCTATGGTGTGATCTTCGCGCAACCCCGTTGCGCCCAGCACAATAAGCGGGTGGATGTGGCGAAGAAAACACCATTGAACGGCTTTGGTCAGGTCGTTGTTTTCCTGCTCGCTGTCGTGAAATATTCGATCTTTATATCGGTCTTTCAGATTGTCGGGCAGGCTGTCCATGTCTCCCACAATCGAAAAGGGAGTTTTTCCATAATGCAACAATTTTTCCGCAGCTCCGTCGCAACAGATAATTTTTTTGGCGCTGTTGAGCAGATTCAGCGGAATGGAATGACTTGGAAACAGACCGTTACAGAGAATGACATTGCTTTCGAGTTCCTGTCCAAAGGACAATAACAGAGAAGAAATAAATGCATCGCAGGAAAAAAATTCGGTATTATTCATGGTTTGAGTACTGTTCAGCATGCCGAATTAAATTCCTGCACCACCTCCCTGTCGTCGAAATGATGTTTCACGCCTTCGACGTCCTGATAGTTTTCGTGTCCTTTGCCGGCAATCAGAACAATATCGCCTTTGCCGGCGAGCATCAGCGCGGTTTTGATTGCTTCCCGCCGGTTGGTGATACAGAGGGTTTTGGAGAGTTGCATGGAGGTCAAGCCCGCCTTCATGTCTTCGATAATTGTTTCCGGTTTTTCGTATCGCGGATTGTCGGAGGTGAGAATCAGTTTATCGCTGTTTTCCAGTCCGATTCGTGCCATTTCGGGGCGTTTGGTTTTGTCTCTGTTGCCGCCGCAACCGACTACGGTGATGAGATTTCCGCCGTCGTTTCTGACTTCGTTGATTGCGTCGAGCACATTTTTGAGGGCGTCGGGCGTATGTGCGTAATCGATTATCGCCATGACGCCTGTGTTCAGCAGCAGGCTCTCAAAACGTCCCGATACGGGGCGCATCAGGCTGAGCAGGGTCAGTATTTCGTTTTTTTCTTTGCCCAGCAGATTTGCCGCAGCGTAAACCGACAGGAGATTGCTGGCATTAAATTTGCCAACAAACTGCAGCCACACTTCCGTGCCGTCAATATTCAGATTCATGCCTTCAAACGTGTGTTCTACAATGCGGCACATGAAATCGGCAGGCGACGACAGGGCATAGCGATGAACGGAGGCGCGGGTATTTTGTACCATGACGCCGGCGTTTCGGTCGTCGATATTTATCAGCGCAAAGGCTTCGGGCGGGAGAGTGTCGAAAAAGGTTTTTTTTGCCTTTATATATTCGTCAAAAGTTTTGTGATAATCGAGATGATCGTGTGTTATGTTCGAGAATATTCCGCCTCTAAAATGCAGTCCTGCAACTCGTCCCTGCACAATTGAATGAGAGCTGACTTCCATGAAACAGTAATCGCAACCGGCGTCGAGCATTTTTTTCAGAAGGCTGTTGATTGTGATGGCGTCGGGCGTGGTATGCGAGGTTTCCAGCCGCTCGTCGTCCACATATATGGCTATGGTAGAGAGCAAACCGGCTTTATATCCCAGACTTTTAAACAGCCGGTAGAGCAGGGTTGCGGTAGTGGTTTTGCCGTTTGTTCCCGTAATGCCGACTAATTTTAATTTTTTTGACGGTTCGCCGTAAAAAATGCTCGCAATTTTGCCCATTGCCTGCCCTGCGGATTTCACGCGGACATAACAGATTTTTGTATTCAATGTTTCGGGAAACTGTTCGCACACAATGGCTACAGCCCCGTTGTCGATAGCGGAATCGATAAAATTATGTCCGTCGGTTTTTTCGCCGTGCACGGCAAAAAACAGGTTGTTTTTGCCTGTTGTTCTCGAATCGAAACTCAATTCTGCGACCTCAATATTGTCATTTCCTTTGATTTCTATGAACTCAATCCCGTTCAATAATTCTTTTAAATTCATTAAGATATAATTTTTTTATAAATGTTTTACCAGCCCACAACGGTAACAATTGTTTCTCTGCCGCTTATTTCTTTTATTCTGACGTCATTGTCGTCCAACAAAGTATATATTCCATTACAGAATAAATAGCCGGAACGTCCATTTTTCTTTTTCCAGTCAACGATAGAATGGTCTCTCAGGTTTACTGCGAATTCGATTTCTCGACACACATCATCGTCATTGCTTTTCGTGAAGTTGATAAAATCTTTACATTCGTCTGCAAATTTCTCCAAACAAGTTGTTTTTCCGCTTTGACGCGCGGCATGAATAACAAAATACTGTTTCATGTCAATCAAACGTTCGACGCCTTTTAGTCGGATATAACACTCAATCATATAGCGATTTAATAAAGTAACGCACAATCTTTTTCTGTTTAAAATCCGCCGCAAAATTACATAAAAATTGAGAAATTCCCAGTGCGTAAGATAAAGGTTGAAAAAAAGTTCGTAATTATAAAAGCATTTCGCGTATAAGGTTTACGTCGAGTTCTGTGGCGGGGTTAAACTTGGGCGACGCCATATACTGTTCGATACTGTGTCGGAACTGTCGGGCGGCGGGGCGGTTTTCCAAATCGCCGGCTATATTTGCGCTGCATACCATCATTTTTCCCTTGCCCACACGTGTTTCAAACAGCAGCCCAAGACGGCGGTTTTTAAACCAGTCGTCGATATGATAAACTAAGGGACTGAAATCCGCAGGGAATCTGTCCATTACCATCGCTGCACATCCGTGAACAACCTCCGACCATTGATAATTGCTGTATCCCTCGTTTGGAAAGGCGGCGAAGGCGGGATGCGAGGCATCGCACAGAATACCAAGCGTGTGCGGAGACTGATTCGACGTCCACGCGGTATTCCAGAAAATAGACGAAAATCCGATTTCAATATCCCCACCCTTTTCCGGTTTCAGCATATTGCGCGACGGGATGCAGAAAAGAACATTTTCTCCATTGCCGGCACGTTTCGTCGCCTCGTTGTAATCGGTTGTAAAATAAGGTTTTCCCGATGTTTCTTTTAGTTCTTTCGGATACACCCACAAATCCCAGCCGTTTGCAATCTCCGTTCCCTTTATCTTAACCGCCAGTCGCAGTTTCGACGGCTCGGCTATTGATGAAAGGCTGCAGGCGATATTTGCCACATGTATGCAATTATCAATGGGAATGTCCTTTACGGTTTCGCCGGAGCAAAGAATTTTCTTCTCTTGATTGACAATTTCCCACTGAACGATAGCGTTTTTCAGCGGGACTTTATCGAAATGCGCCATTTCCAACGATGCGCTCAGAGTATCGCTGTTCACGTAAACCATTTTCCGCAGTCGTGCTATAGGAACTGTCCGTCCGCAGAATGCACTGTATTCCTTGCCTGTAACGTAGCCTTTTTCGTCCCAGAAAGCGTCAAGTACGCCCACAAGCGCCGTTCCCTGTCCGGTGAAATCGTGCAGGTCGAGTAATTGAAAACCGGCGAGTTGAGGCGTGCGAAGAGCCGCTTCGATATCGGCTTTGTAGCAGAGCGTTTGCAAGCGTCCGGAGGCGTACAGAAATCGGTTTGCCAAATCGGCAAGGTTATTTGCCGACAGTGTTTCGCGGAATATTTCAAAATTTTTCGCCTTTAAAACCCCTGTGTATTTGTCGATTTCCTTTAAATTCGGATATACGCACCACTGCCCTGTTTCGTGGCTCACAACGGGCGTGTTTCTGGAATTGACAATCTCGCGAAAATCAAATTCGGTGTTTACGTTCAGCGAATTAATCACACATTGCATAACAGCGCCCCATGCAGCAATTCGTGGCGCCGGCGTGCTCCAGTAATCGCCGTTGTGTATAAAGGGCCAGCCGGCTCCGCTTGAGTACAAGCGCCTGTTGTCCTTCGACTTCCAGTAATCTGCAAATTTTGAGAGGTATGCTGTACGATTTTTGCCCTCCGGCTCATTTCCGTAAAGTAACATGCAGAACGAAGGGTGGTTACCGTATTCGCGCACAATTCTTTCGCTTTCTTCATAAATCCATTGATCCACTTTATCGCCGTCGCCAACACTGGTCCACGCGCCGCATTCCACTTGCAGATAGATACCTGCGCGGTCGGCAGCCTCAAACGCCACTTCCGGAGGACACCACGAATGGAAACGGATATGGTTTAAACCGAATGCTTTACACTGTCTGCAAATCTTATCCCAGTATTCGACGTTCATGGCGGGGTATCCGGTGAGCGGAAAAATAGCGCATTCGAGCGTACCGCGCAGAAAAACAGGCGTATCATTGACGTTGAAACGTTTGCCGACAGATTTTATTTCTCGCATTCCAAATGCAACAGTCTTAGTATCAGTTCCCTCTTTTGAGATGAGTTCTGCGTTTAGATGATACAGTTCCGGCTCATATTCCGACCACAGGCGCAAATCCCTGTCCATATCGACCTCGAATTTTAACGTGCCTCCGCTCGCAGCAATCTTATTGACAGTCTTTGTAATGCGTTGTCCGTTCCGCCGTACCTCCAATGCAAGCCTTGCGCTCCCGTCTCCTGATGTTCCGGCGAAAGCAACAGTTACAACTGCCTTTCGCTGAGCCACATCGGGGAATACTCTCACATCCTCGATGCTCAACGCGGGCTTGACTGTCAGACGTATATTTCCAATTATTCCGTTCCAGTTACTTTGAGTCTGGTCGGAAACACTGTGCGCGTTAATTCCCGCGTTGATATTCATGCGATTATCTACTCTGATGCTAAGTCGCAGTTTTCCGGTTTCTTCTATAAGATAGCGGTGCGGAGTTTGCAGAGAATTGTTGCTTCCGACTTCTTTTCCATTGATATACAGCGTTGTTTCCCAGTGAGTGCGCTCCAGTTCAAGAATAACGCGCTTACCTTTCCATGCCTCCGGCGCTGTAATATCGCGCTGATACCAGGCCACGCCGATATAGTGTTTTTCGGGCTGTAACCAGAAAGGAATCTTGATGTTGCCTTTTTGTCGATATTTCTCATATCGCAAATCCTTAAACCAGGCGCTGTCCACAATAGTTCCCGTCCATTTTGTTTCGGTATCAACCTCATTTCCATAGCCCTGCTCTTGCAGCGATCCGGGTAACTGAATTTTATTCTGCAACTGCCTGTTGAACCATTGCTCGCTCACACCCACATCCTTGGCATCGAGCGCAAAAGCCCATTCGCCATGCAGGTTCACCGTAATATTCTCGCTCGAACATGCAAAGAATATTGCACTTGTTGCCGCCATAAGGCAAACTGTAATAATCCATTTAATCATAACTGTATATATTTATTTATATATTTTTATCTTTGTAAATTATTCAACTACATCGAATTTACAGACATATCTGCAAAACGTTCAGCCACATCTCTCATCCTAAAAAACATGAAAAATTGACGTGCAAATATATATAAAATATTTATACCTGCAAAAAATATATCCGTAACTTTGGATAAAACACAGATTATCAAGACAAAATACCGCCTCCCCTACCCTACCCTGCTTTTCGGGCATGGTGGAGCATATAAAAAATCAAGTGCGGATTTATTGTTTTTGTGTCCCCTGTGTTGCAAAAACGGAAAACGTCGCCAGCGACAAAAGTCGCGTAAAATGCTGTCGAACTTAAAATTCGGAGGTAAAATGGAAAGTTATTTTGTCGAATTTTTCCATAGCCGTCTGCAAAATGTATGGAGAGTCGGCGAGAAAAACATTTCTACCGTATTTATCGAGGGCTATATTATTGTCTTTGCGCATCATAAAGTCGTCCAACTGCGCTTTGTCGTCGCAGGTAAACCAGCACGCCTTATGAAGATGCAGCGGTTCGTAGCGACATTTTGCACCGTACTCGTGTTCAAGGCGATACTGGATTACGTCGAACTGCAACATCCCCACGCAACCGATTATTTTCCGCCCGTTCATTTTCTTTGTAAACAACTGAGCCACACCCTCGTCCATAAGCTGGTCGATACCCTTCGCCAGTTGTTTGGACTTCAGCGGGTCGGCATTTTCGATATATCGGAACAATTCGGGTGCAAAACTGGGAATACCCTTGAAATTCAGAACTTCGCCTTCCGTAAACGTGTCGCCAATTTTGAAGTTTCCGGTATCGTGCAAGCCCACTATATCCCCCGGAAACGAGCGTTCAACAATAGTTTTCTTGTCGGCAAGAAAGGCATTTGGGGAAGAAAATTTGAGCGCCTTCCCCGAAGGAACATGCAAATACGCTTTATTTCGCTCAAAAGTGCCGGAACAGATTTTCAGAAAGGCAATTCGGTCGCGATGATTGGGGTCGAGATTGGCGTGTATCTTAAAAATGAAGCCCGTAAGTTTCGTTTCAAAGGGGTCGGTTTCGCGCAGGTCGGTGGTCAATTTTTGTGGTTGCGGAGCAATCTGTACAAAGCAGTCGAGCAGTTCTTTAACGCCAAAATTATTCACTGCGCTGCCAAAAAACACAGGCGCCAGTTTTCCAGCCTCGTACTCCTGCCTGTCAAATTCGGGATAAACGGCTGCAAGCATCTCCAAATCGTCAGTCAATCTGTCGGTTACCTCCGCACCCAGCGCCGCCTGCGCCTCCGACGACTGCAAATCGGATATTTCCAGCACCTCGTCGCTCAGCCGTTGCTTGTCGGCGGCGGAAAACAGCAGCAACTTGTTGTCGTAGCGGCTGTAAACGCCCTTAAACATTGAGCCGGAGCCAATTGCCCATGTCAGCGGGAGCGCTTTTATCTGCAATTCCATCTCAATTTCGTCAAGCAGGTCAAAAGCATCCTTCGCATCACGGTCGAATTTATTTACAAAAACAATTACCGGCGTATTGCGCATACGGCACACGTCCATAAGGCGACGTGTTTGTGTTTCAACGCCTTTCGCGCCGTCGATAACAATAATCACGCTGTCCACCGCAGTGAGAGTGCGATAAGTATCTTCGGCAAAATCTTCGTGTCCGGGTGTATCGAGGATATTGATTTTCCGGTCTTTATACTCGAAAGTCATCACGGAAGTAGAAACGGAAATACCGCGCTGGCGTTCGATTTCCATAAAGTCGGAAGTTGTTGATTTCCTTATTTTGTTGGATTTCACCGCGCCGGCGATGTGAATAGCCCCGCCAAAGAGCAGAAGTTTCTCGGTCAGCGTTGTTTTTCCTGCATCGGGATGCGCAATAACCGCCAACGTTCTGCGGCGTTCTATTTCCTGTCTGTGCGTCATATTAAGCGTTATGGATTACGGTTTTACTGTGGATTTCCAAACGGATGAAAAGAAAAGGAAACTGTTCCGATTTTTCGGAACAGTCCCCTTACAATAAATAATATTTAATTTTAATAAATGTTTATTTGCCTGTGAAAAAGCCTTTCACATCTTCGTTCAGCACAATACTTTCCTTGAAAGTATATGCTCCCGTTTTTTCGGAACGAACGACTTTGATACAGCGCGTCATTGTTTTTCCTGCGCCGGATTTCACTTTACCTACTGCTTTCTTTGCCATATTATAAAAGGGTTAAAAGATTATTTTATTTCGCGATGAACGGTTACTTTTCTCAAGTAAGGGTTATATTTCTTACGTTCGAGGCGGTCGGGGGTATTTTTTTTGTTTTTGGTTGTGATATACCTCGACATCCCCGGTACTCCGCTGCCTTTCTGCTCTGTACATTCAAGAATTACTTGAATTCTGTTACCTTTTTTTGCCATGTTTTTACTACTTTAACTGTTTTAGATGAAACCTTTAGTTATAGCCTTTTCCAAAGCCTTTTTCAGACCTATCTTGTTGATAGTTCTAATACCTGCTGCCGAAACTTTCAGCGAGATAAAACATTTTTCTTCTTCAAACCAGAAGCGTTTTATTCTCAAATTGGGGACAAATTCCCTTTTCGTTCTTCTTTTTGAATGGGAAACATTATTACCTATCGATACCTTTTTTCCCGTTATTTGACAAATTCTTGACATATTATATCTTATTTAACATTTTAATTTTCAAATTATAACCATTAAATCGCGGTTGTAAATTCGCGGTGCAAAATTCATACTTTTTTTTGGATATTCAAAATTTTCATGCAATTTTTTTCTTCCGCCGGTCAAATTTTCTTTATATATTTTTTAATATCAGTACATTAACAGACGAAAATTTTTTGAAAAAATTTATTCCATCTCAACTATGCGTTGCCTGATTTGATTATTTCGAGAATTTTCTCGCGGCTCAAGCCCGAAAATGCCTCAATCTGCTCAATCGAAATATTTTTGCGACCGGCTGTAATTACCATTTGCTCGATGCCTTTCTCGATGCCTTTCTCGATGCCTTCTTCGAAGCCTTCTTCAAACCAGACTTCTTTTGCATCCTCCGTGTTCCATTCTGTTATCAGCATATTGTATACCTCCGAACTGTTAGTTTCTAAAAATTGCCGCAATACATCATGTTCTATGCAATATTTGATTGCAGCCTCCATCGCTTCTGTTTGCTGCATACCTTTCCGGTATTCCCGAATCTTGTCAATAAAATAACTATACCCTTCCAACGCTTTGCTCTTGTGTACCATGCCGGAGTTGTGACCCTTGTTGATGTTGTAAACTTTGACAAATAGTTCCAACTCTGGAACCACGGATACGGTGTTTTTCAGGCTGGCCGCATTCTTAAAAGCATCTGATAACTTGAGGATTGATTGGTCGGGATAGGGCATTATTCCGTTATACAATACGATAAATTCTGGTGCAGGTATTTTTTCTAGCTTGCTCTGGTAGATTTTTTTTTGTCCAGTTATCTTTTCGTATATTCG
>JAITIA010000036.1 GCA_031279695.1 Prevotellaceae bacterium
AGTTTAGGATTTCCTCGTGATAATTCTTAAAATGTTGTGGCTATACATTGTCTATATAGTCATACAAGGTGACTTTCCGGCTGCCTATAATACTGATAATTTGAAAAATACGCTCATGATGCTTTTTTCGAACATATACGGATTTTCCATACCGTGCAGGCTCGCTGTCGGATTCTTTAATGAATAAAGACTGATATTCATTAACTCTTTGGCTCAATTCTTTCTTTTTCATTGTCGTCTGTTTTAAAATTCAAATAAACCCTTATTGCTTTCCTTTTTTAATTCTCTGCGGTACAGTTCGCGAATTTCCTCCCTGTGCGTTTCGAGGTGTTCCATCAGTATATTGTCTATATAGCCGCCAACTGTAATCTCCCTGTCGGAAATCATTTTTACGATTTTCGATATGGTGAAATGTACCTTTTGGCTGATATAGACGCACGAGCGTGCCTTTAATTCGTTGCGTTGCAGGAATTGGTCGCAGTAATCCGCATTGCTGCGTTGTCGGCCTGCCGGCTCTTTAGGCTTTTCTGCTTGCTTGGGCGTTTCCATCTGTTCCGTTTCAGGCAAGGAAACAGTTCGTGCTTCTGTTTTCTGCTGACTGCTTATGCCGTTGTCCCGCTCATAAATAGATTGCAGCATGGCTGCTTCGTCTATTTCTTCTATGATTCTGTTATTCTTTGCCATCTTTTTTCAGTCTCAGAATTTCGCAGATTTCATTAGATAGCTCGTCAATGTTGCTCCCTTTCAGGAGGTTTCTGTCGGCGGGAAAAAGCGTAGAACGAAAAATACTATTTTTATCTTCCGACATTTCCTTGCGGAAACGGACTGAGTTCGGCAAACCTGTTTTCATTATGGACAATCCCAATTCTTCAATAGCATTTTCGTATGCCTCATAGAGCGGCGTTTTTTCGCGCCCATCTATCATATTCCAGAAGAGATACAAATGTTTAAGGCGTCCCCGTCCCATGCTGATTATGTTTTCATTGAGCATCAGCGCATATTGCAGCGTACTTTCAAGTACGAAACGGTCGGCGCTGACAGGAGTGAAAATGTAATCCATAGTTGCAAGAGTGTTTACAACGCCTTTGCTGTTGAGTGTTCCGGGGAGGTCGAAGAAAATCACGTCATACGCCTTTTCGGAAGCCGCAATCATTTCTTGAGCGTCTTCTATGGCTTTTTCCGCCCTACTGTCTTTTACGCGATATGCTTTCCGCCCACCGGTACTGTACATTTCAAAGGCCATCCGACTGAAATAGCCCTTTCTGATTATCATACCTTCGTCGCGTTTGCGTTCCTTTACAATACTGTGCTGCGGAAAATCGCAGTCCAATACGGCTACACGGTAGCCCAGCACATAATGCAGGTAACTTGCCGTCAGCACTGTTACTGCCGTTTTGCCCATTCCACCCTTTTGAGTTGAGAAGGCTACAAATAATGGTTCTGTTTGCATCTTTTTGAATGATTTATCAAGGTGAATAATTGTTGATATATGGCTGTAAATCAATACTTCATTGCTGAGTTAGCGATTCACAGACATGTTTCTTTGTTTCTCTATTTCTATACTGCAATATCGCGGCATTTCCATACGACAGTACGCCAGTAATTCAGTACGTCAATACTGCCATGTATCAGCACAGCAACACTTATTGATATACTTGCTTGCGCAATGCCATATAGCGCTGTTTCAATGCTTCTCCATTTGTGCGTTTCTTTGCTGCTTTTTATCTTCATTTCAGCATATAATTAATGGTTTAATTCTATAATGACGTATTTCTGCAAATCCATATTTCTGCAATGATTTAATTCAATAATGGCTTGTTTCCGTGAATAATTATTGATTTATGTCTGCAAAGAAATATAGAAGAAAACCTGAATGTTCCGCCTCTTGGTTAAGTGGCAGAGGTTGGCGCCGTAAGTGGCAGAGGTTGGCCGCCCTATCCAGCCAAACTTCTGAAATAGCGCCTATAACTTTGCTACGTATTTCTAAATGCTAATTGTTATGACACGAAAAAAGCGACAAAAAGTTGGGGTTAAAAGCATGGCGAAAGCCCATATTCTTCTCTCAAAAGTCAGTGAGCTTAAAGCACTACTCAATTGGGCTTGCAGCCAATTCCGCTATGGCGGAATTTTATACGCATTAGCGTATGGCAAGTTGTATTTTGCGTTCCTCAAAATATTTTCAGTGCCTGAAAATCCTTGCTCTTGTAGAGGGCAAAACGCTTCCGGAGTCAGCGTTTTTATTCAATGTCCAATCTAAAGTTTTCATGCTATGGTGACAGATAAGATCAAGTCCAAGCAAGTTGGGCGCAAGCCTAAAGCCGACCCTTGCCGTCATCGTCTGGCGATTAACCTGAATGATGTGGATTTTGCCAAGTTTCAGAGCCTTTACGAGCAGTCCGGCTTGCAGGACAGGGCGCATTTCATTACCGCCTGCATCTTTGAACGCCAATTAAAAGTGGTCAAAATAGACAAGGCGGCAATGGATTATTACATGCGGCTTACAACTTTCTATGCGCAATTTCGGGCAATAGGCGTGAATTATAATCAGGTTGTTAAGGCCATCAAAGCAACTTTTACAGAGAAAAAGGCATTAGCTTTTCTCTATAAATTGGAGCAGGCAACCAAAGATTTGGTCGCCTTTGAGCAGAGAATTACGGACTTGACTGCTGAATTTGAACGCAAATATTTGTGTTATGATAGCAAAAATAAGATCAAGCAATACCCTTTACGGCGCACTGGCATACAACCAAAACAAGCTTGATGACCGGCATGCACAGGTCATTCATACCAATAAAATGATAGAACCGAAAGATGGAAATTTTGATATTCCCACCTGTTTGCAGTCCTTCGAAAACTATCTTCTATCGAACAGACGAACGGAAAAACCGGTCATTCACATATCCCTTAATCCAGACCCGAAAGACCAACTCTCGGACGAACAACTCTCGGCAATCGCCCAAACATATATGCAAAAAATGGGTTACGGCGACCAGCCTTTCATTGTCTATCTGCACGAAGACATTGAGCGCAGGCACATTCATATCGTTTCCTTACGTGTGGATGAGACGGGCAAAAAGATTGACCACAACTTTGAGCGTCGCCGCTCGATGGCGGTTTGCCGCGAACTGGAACATAAATACGGACTTGTTCCCGCCGAAAAGAAAAGGCAAAAAGAAGGCTTGCCACTCAAAAAAGTGGATTACAAAAAGGGAGATGTAAAAAATCAAATCGCCAATGTAATCCGTAGTATTGCAACAGAATACCTGTTTTTGAGTTTGAAAGAATACAAGGCCCTCCTTAGCATATATAATGTAGGAATGGAGGAAATTCGCGGGAAAATCAACGGCAAGGAATACAAAGGATTGATTTATTCGGCTCTGAATGACAAAGGAGAGAAAGTCGGCAATCCGTTCAAATCTTCGCTGTTCGGTAAAAGCGTGGGCATTGAGGAATTGGAAAAACGCATCGAACAGTCTGCTAAAACCATTAAGAACAAGAATTTGAAAGCACGCAGTAAGCAGCTGATTGCGGCAGCCATGCGCAGCACAAATAATCGCTCAAAGTTTGAAAAAGCACTGGAAAAACAGAGAATTTCTGTTCTTTTCCGCACCCATGAACAGGGCAGAATTTACGGTGCAACCTTTATAGACCACGAGCAAAAAGTTGTGTTCAACGGCTCACGTCTGGGCAAGGAGTTTGCCGCAAACGTGTTTAACGATTTGTTCAACGCCAAATGCCCGAATCGTGATTTACAGGATTATAAGATTACCGCGAAGACAGAATTGGAACCTGTTCAATCCTGTAATCAAGACAATCAAGCTTCAGGCATAGCAGGGATTTTCGATCTTTTCACGCCCGATACTTCCATCAGTGATGAGATTGAAGAACAAAGTCTGGCCCGCCGGATGAAAAAGAGACGCAAAGGGCAGAGAAAAATCTAATAACTCACAATTTAAAAAACTTATGCAACAGGAAGATGATTTAAGAGGCTTGGCAAAAACTATGGAGTTTATGCGAGCGGTAAGTATCTTATTCGTAGTGATTAACGTTTACTGGTTCTGCTACCAGGCCATACGCGAGTGGGGAATGAATATAGGCGTAGTCGATAAAATTCTAATGAATTTCCAACAGACAACCGGACTGTTTTCCTCTATCATCTGGACGAAAATCTTTTCACTCGTGTTTTTGGCTCTATCCTGCCTGGGAACAAAAGGAGTTAAAGAGGAGAAAATCAAATGGTCGAAGATATGCTCATTTTTATTCTTTGGTTTTATCCTGTTTTTCCTGAATTGGTGGCTGCTGCATTTGCCGCTACCGCTCACAGCCAACACGGCATTTTATATGTTTACACTCACGATTGGCTACATATTGCTTTTAATGGCAGGATTATGGATGAGCCGCCTGCTCAAAAACAACCTCTTGGATGATGTTTTTAACATTGAGAACGAATCGTTTATGCAGGAAACACGACTGATAGAAAATGAATATTCGGTTAATTTGCCTACACGCTTTTTCTATAAAAAGAAGTGGAATAGAGGCTGGATAAACGTTGTTAATCCATTCCGAGCTTCTATTGTGCTTGGAACTCCGGGTTCAGGAAAGTCCTATGCTGTGATCAACAGTTATATTAAACAGCAAATACAGAAGGGCTTTTCCATGTACATTTACGATTACAAGTTTGACGATTTATCGGTAATTGCATACAATACACTGCTTAACAATATAGATAAATACAGGGTTAAACCGAAATTTTATGTGATAAATTTCGACAATCCCCGCAAGTCCCACCGCTGCAACCCTATTAATCCCGCATTTATGACGGATATTTCAGATGCTTATGAAAGCGCCTATAACATAATGCTTAATCTCAATAAAACATGGATACAAAAGCAGGGTGATTTCTTTGTGGAATCTCCCATAATCCTTTTAGCTGCAATTATTTGGTATTTGAAAATCTATCAAAACGGCAAGTATTGCACTTTCCCGCATGCCATTGAATTTCTCAATCAAAAGTATGCGGATATTTTTCCCATACTTACTTCCTATCCGCAGTTAGAGAACTATTTAAGTCCATTTATGGACGCATGGGAAGGAGGTGCGGCTGACCAATTGATGGGGCAGATAGCGAGTGCGAAAATTCCGCTTTCACGTATGATTTCCCCACAGCTATATTGGGTAATGACCGGCGACGATTTCTCTTTGGACATTAATAATCCCGACGAACCGAAAATACTTTGCGTGGGTAACAATCCCGACCGTCAAAACATCTATTCGGCAGCTTTGGGCTTGTATAACAGCCGTATTGTGAAACTCATAAACAAAAAGGGGCAACTCAAATCTTCGGTTATCATTGACGAGTTGCCCACCATTTATTTCAGGGGATTAGACAATCTGATAGCCACCGCCCGAAGCAATAAAGTAGCAGTTTGTTTGGGTTTTCAGGATTTTTCACAGCTTAATCGCGACTACGGGGATAAGGAAAGTAAGGTTGTGCAAAACACCGTAGGGAATATATTTTCCGGTCAGGTTGTCGGTGAATCGGCAAAAACACTTTCGGAACGTTTCGGGAGAGTTTTACAGAAACGGCAAAGCATGACGATAAACAGGCAGGACAAATCGACTTCCATCTCTACTCAGTTGGATAGTTTGATACCTGCAAGCAAGATCTCAAATCTCACACAAGGCATGTTCGTAGGCGCAGTTTCGGACAATTTCGATGAGCGGATAGAGCAAAAGATTTTCCACGCAGAAATAGTTGTCGATAATGACGCCGTCGCCCGCGAAACAAAAACATATCAAAAAATACCGGATATTTTGGATTTCCGGGATGCGGACGGTAGCGAGGGCATGCATCAGGAAATAGAGCGCAACTATAACCAAATCAAAACCGATGTAAAACAGATTGTTGCAGATGAATTGCAGCGCATTTCCGGTCTTCGGGAATGTCCGTAAAAATAAGCGTCCGGTTTAGCAGAAATAAGTAAACGACAGCATCGAGAAGCCACCAGGTTTTGCCGGCTAATATATATTGGAGGACTCTGCCGGTGGATTGTTTTCGAAAAGCGATGAACCTTCTTGCCTTTTCTGCCGCGACGGCTTTACATTCCACCGGGTGGAAGCCGTCCGGCAAAAGTTCGGCAAGCTTTCCTATCGGGTGGAATCCGTCCTGCAAAAAATCGGCAAGCTTTTCCACCGGGTGGAAACCGTCCTGCAAAAATTCGGCAAGCTTTCCTATCGGGTGGAATCCGTGCTGCAAAAGTTCGGCAAGCTTTTCCACCGGGTGAAAATCGTGCTGCAAAAGT
>JAITIA010000038.1 GCA_031279695.1 Prevotellaceae bacterium
AATTTACTGTCAAGCCCAATCCACGAATAAAAAAGGTCGGAACCGTACAGTTCCAAAAATCCTTCGAGCGAAACGCCGTCGGTATTTTGGCTTTCGCCGAATTTTGGTTTGTATTCCCTACATTTGCGGATTGGAGCGAGGAAAAGGTCGATGTATTTTTGTTCTTGTGGCATAACTTGTTATCCTCTTTTTTTTACTGACAATTTCATAATATATTGATAAAACAATGTGCAAAAGTATAACAATTTTTTATTACCACAAAACATCTCTGACACTATTATGGCAAATGCTGTTTTATTGTACTGATTTTCCGGATTATAATTTTCGCAAAATCTGCCTGTTTTGTGTTGAAAACCGTCGGGATTTTGATTTTTTCACAGGTTTCAAAAGCGATTCAATCGTTTTTTCTAAGATATTCAGCAGTGATTTTGCCAAAAACCTCGTCCATACTGCTTGCATCGAACTGTGTTTTTTGATTTTTTGAAATATTTATTATATTTTTTTATCATTTTGCGCTTTGCGACGCTCGCTTTGTTGTTATTTTTGTGGTTTACATGCTTTGTTTCATTTACTTTGTTGTTATTTTTGTAGTTTACATGCTTTGCGATGCTTACTTTGTTGTTATTTTTGTAGTTTACATGCTTTGTTGCGCTTACTTTGTCGTTATTTTTGTGGTTTACATGCTTTGTTGCGTTTACTTTGTTGTTATTTTTGTAGTTTACATGCTTTGTTACGCTTACTTTGTTGTTATTTTTGCGGTTTACATGCTTTGTTACGTTTACTTTGTTGTTATTTTTGCGGTTTACATGCTTTGCTGCGTTTACTTTGTCGAATTTTCTGCTATTTTGCTCAGATTTTTTATTATTACACTCATTATTTTTGTTTTATAACTGCTATTCCGCAGTGATTTTGCGAAAAACCTCATCCATATTAGTCGAATTGAACTGTTTTTTGAGGTTTGCGGGAGTGTTCAATGCCTTTATCCTTCCGTTTACCATTATCGATACGCGGTTACAATACTCTGCTTCGTCCATATAGTGGGTTGTTACAAAGATTGTGATACCATTTTCGGCGGCGTCGTAGATCATCTCCCAGAAACGGCGGCGTGTGGAAGGGTCAACGCCGCCTGTTGGCTCGTCGAGAAACACTATTTTTGGGTTATGGAAGATTGCCACAGAGAATGCCAGCTTTTGCTTCCAGCCTAAAGGCAATTTTCCAACAAGTTTGTTGCCTTCGCTGTTCATTCCAAGGTTTTCGAGAAGATATTCGGTCTTTGTTTTGATGTTTGCAGCGCTCATTCCGTAGATACCGCCAAACAGTTTGATGTTTTCGCGCACTGTCAGGTCTTCGTAGAGCGAAAATCTTTGGCTCATGTAGCCTGCGTTGCGTTTCACCTGCTCTGCTTCGCTTGCAATGTCGTAACCGGCAACGTTTGCACGTCCTCCCGAAGGTTTGCTCAGCCCGCACAGCATTTTCATTGCCGTTGTTTTGCCTGCTCCGTTAGCGCCCAGAAAGCCAAATATCTCTCCTTTGTCCACATCGAACGAAATATTATCGACAGCAACAAATTCGCCAAATTTTTTGGTCAATCCTTCTACTTTTACCGCCTTTTCTACATTCATTATACCGTTTTTTTTATTGATTTCGATACTTGTTTGTCAGTCTTGCAGTAATGTATCGATGTTATCGATTGTTACATTATAATATGCCATTATTGCTTTGTAATTATTCTGTCTTTTTTCCTCCATCTCAATCCGCAGTTCAGAAATACGCTCGGATTTTTGGACAAAAGCAAAGCCTATAGCATCAATAGTCTGCGGTCTTTTATCGTCATCCAACAAATTTTTCCCGATATAAATCAGTTTCTTTTCAAGTTCGGATACTTTTGCATCATAAGAGACTGTTGCTTCATTAAGACCTATAAGCAGTTTGAAAACATAGTCGGCATTTTGACGAATATTACTCAACATTATAGCAAGTATATCGTTTTGTTTATTAAAATGCTCGTAAAGTGTATCAATATCGCCAAAAATTTCATATATCTCAGTAAAAATTGGATGAATATTACCGAACATTTTATACACAATACTGGTCAGTTTATCAATATCAATCAATTTTTCATCAACCTTAGACATATTTTTATGAAGATAGTCGAAACATTCTTCAATATCATCAGATTTTTCTGCCACATTCTCGGCAATACTCTTTTTTTCGTCGAGTAAATTATCTAATTTACCTAAAATCTCATTAATATCATGTACTAATTGCATATTTTTTTTCGACATTTTGCTTATTATTTTCCTTCTTTTCATCTTTTATTTATATTTTATTTATTTATTTGTAAAAATTTCTGTTTTTTATTTAAATACTTTATTATTTATTTCTGTTTTTTTGTCTTCACTGAGGCTATACCACATATAACAGTCTTCAATTGTTGGTTCTACACTGTATATTTCAACTTCGCCGCTGTTATTTTCGTCGATAAACCGCTTTATTTCATCGATAGAAGTATCGCTTTCAACAGTAACATGATGCACATCGCCAAAAGCGAAGGATGTTTTTACTTTTGAATGGCTTCTCAGAAGTTTCAGCAGGTTTGCCATACGGTTGCCACGCACTGCGAAGAGGTTTTCGGCATAACTTTCAACAATAGCGGCAGGTGTGTCGATTTTCATAAACGCCCCCCTGTTTATCAAAGCAATTCTATCGCACATTGTAGCCTCATCCATGTATGGAGTGGATACAATTATTGTTATTCCCTGCTCTTTTAGACGTTTCAACATGCCCCAAAACTCTTTTCTCGACACCGGATCGACGCCTGTTGTCGGTTCGTCGAGGAAAAGCACCTTTGGTTTGTGGATCAAAGCGCAACTCAAGGCTAATTTCTGCTTCATCCCGCCCGATAATGCGCCTGCGCGACGTTTTGCAAAGGCTTCGATGTGGCTGTAGATGTCTTTCACGAGCTTATAATTTGCTTCGACGGTGGTATTGAACAATGTTGCAAAGAATCGGAGGTTTTCCTCGACGGTTAAGTCCTGATACAAGGAGAAACGACCGGGCATATAGCCTATCAACTGCCGTATTTGGCGAAAATCGCTCACTGTGTCGAAGCCTAACACGCTTGCCGAGCCTTTAGAGGGCAACGCCAGAGTTGCTAAGATGTGAAATATGCTTGTTTTTCCTGCTCCATCGGGACCAATTAGTCCAAATATTTCTCCATACTCGGCTTCGAAGCTAATATTGTTAAGCGCCACAATATTATTACCGTATTTTTTGCCCACCGAGCGGCAAATCACAGGTTTTACCGTAGTATTTGCGTTCATCAATTATCATTTTTAAACTTTGCATCGCCATACATTCCTATTTTCAGTAGCCCGTCGGTGTTTTCAACGGCAATTTTGACGGCATACACAAGATTTTCGCGTTCATCTTTTGTTTGTACTGTTTTTGGCGTAAACTCTGCCTTGCTTGCAATCCAGCTTACCTTTCCATGATAGGTTCTTTCCGTTTTATTTGTCCAAATCGAAACAGTTACATCCTGTCCGACAGTGATTTTATCCACAACTCCTGCAACTGCATACACGCGCAGAAACATGTTTTTCACATCTGCAATCTTATAGAGCGGACGTCCGAAGATTACCAATTCATTTTCTTCGCTATACTTGTTAAGTACCGTTCCTTCAATAGGATTTACAATATTGCACTTCGCTATCTGGTCGTTCAACTGAGCAATTTGAATATCAAACGATTCATTTTCGACGTTCAAACTGTTTACCGAGATATTCAAAGCGCTTTTTTGAGCGTTTAGAGTTCTTTTCAGGACGTTCAGCTGCGAGCTTGCGTCGTCCAACTGCTTTTGCGTGGCTACTTTGTCGAGAAAAAGGTTTTCGACTCTCTTTTTTTCGAGTTCCGCCTTAACAATCTGCTCTTTGGTGGCAGATATTTGAACTTCCACGTCGGGTTTTCGTGCGTTAGCGGCTTTTTTGGCGGCAATCACCTGCAATTTTTTGAGATACAGCTGAACACTATCGACATTACCAAGGAATTGTCCGCGTTCAAGACGGTCGCCTTCGCGAATATCGAAGCGTTCGAGCCTTCCTGCAGCCTCAGCCGAGACCATAATTTCTGTTGCTTCAAATACACCGGAGGCGTCGAAACGATATTCGCCGTTTTTACAGCCTATCGAAAGCATTATAACAAGCATTACTGTTAAAATTTTTATTTTATTGTTCATTTTTTTATGTTTTTATTAATGTTTTTTATTATTTTATTCTGATATTTTATAGTTTTATTAATATATTCGATAAAAAGCAATTCTTAATTCTTAATTTTTAATTTTTAATTCTTAATTTTTAATTCTTAATTTAATAATTCAGTAAATTTTTATGTTTATATACATTTATTATATACTGTATCTGGTGCATTATTTTATTTTGACGTGCAATATTTTCAGCATTGAGGTCTTTCACCAGGTCATTAACAGTCAGCACACCATTATTATACTTCTTTTCGGATGCTTGACGCAGCGTTTTTCGCAGTTCGATAATCTCATCATCGCGTTTGAGCAGTTCCTCGAAGGTTTGCAACTCTTTTTCTATTTGTAACAACTGCCTGTTTACATTAAAAATGAGCGTTTCCTGTCGATTGCGCAGTTTTTCGCGGTCAGTGTCGAGCATTCGGCGTTCATTGCTTCGTGTATAAAGGTTTCCAAAGTTCCACGACAGCCGTACTCCGCCAATTCCGAAGAGTTCAAAGCGATTGGCGAGCATATTCAAGCCCGGTTTTCCATATCCGCCTTGCGCAAAGAGGTTAAAACGCGGCATATTCTTGGCTTTTATGAGTTTCTCGCGAGATTCAATCAGCGCATTCTGCTGTTCAAAGAGCGCATTCTCAGGTCGAAGAGCCAGCGGATTATCGTTTTCATTGCGATTTATGCTGATATCAGCCGACGGTTTTTGCATAGCATCAACACTTATGTTTAGTCCAACAAGCGCGGAGAGCATTGCAAGGCAACCCGCCTGAGTTGTGCGTGCTTCGGCGCTTTTTTGCAGAGTATTCAGAATTTCGACCTTCAACATATCGAGGTCAGCCTCAGTTGCCACGCCATTATTATGCAAAATTTCGGCAACTTTGAGGTTTGTTTCGAGATTTTCACGCATCAATCCCGTCATTTTCATCTGTTCTTCGAGCATTAACACGCCAAGATAGAGGTTTGTAACCTGCTCTCTCAGCGAAAACATCTCAACTTCGACGGTTTGCGCCTCCACTTTTCCAGACTGAGCGAGAATTTCCTTCATTGCACGCGAATATCCTCCGTCCCAAATCGTTTGCACCACATCTATATAGGCTTTATACTGGTCTTTACTGATTTTCGGAATATCTGCGCCCGCAGGCAGCTGGATTGGAATCGAAACTACATCGGATTGCAGCGTAGCCTGCGCATTTATCGACGCTTGCGGCAACAATGATTTCGACACATTGTCGATTTCAATAGCATTTGCCTGTTCTATCAGGCTTTTTTGCCGAATTAGAGGGTAATTTTCCCTTGCTTTTGCAAAACATTCTTCAATACTGACCGTCTGCGCCATAGCCGCATTCGACGCCAGAAGAAACAAAAGAGTAATTATCTGTATTTTCATGATTCTAACATGCATTTAATCCATTTTGGTATCAGTTTTTTGCGATTTTCCATAAATTGCTTCATTTCCTCTTCGTTCATATTCGTTAAAATCGCAAACATTGGTCGCGCCACAAAGGGAAAAACCGAAAGTGCAACCAGATTAATGACAATTTGCAGAGGATTATCGACGTTAAATTCGGTTTTAATCTCCTGCATAAAAGCGCTATCCATTCCGAACTTGTCTTTGAAGAAATTCTGAATGAAAGCGTTCTTTTTCACAAAGCCGGTGGCGTCCGCCTGAATTTCGCTAAGCACAAACAGCGGCAAATTAGGGTTTTCGGCAAGCGAATCGATGTAACTGCAAGCAATTCCCTCAAGTTTTTCCATTATCGACAAGTCTTTTCTGTCGAATAAAGCGCTTACCCCGCGAAAAATCCTGTGCAAAGTTTCTTCCATAATAATCTCAAAGAGTTTTTCTTTGCTTCTGAAATAGTAGTTGAGCAAGGCGATGTTAATTCCTGCTTCATCGGCAATATCGCGGGTTTTTGTTCCCGCATAACCCTTTTTATAAAAGAGTTGCAAGGCTGCCGCCTTAATTTTTTCTTCCGTACTTATGTCTTTATTCATACCGTTTCGAGTATTAAAATTTTCGGCAAAGGTAATATTTTTTCTTTTTATTAAACAAATTTTTAAAAACATAAATTTAATCGAATGATTAATGAAAAGATGAAACGCATTCATAATGGGGATGTTTGCCTCCGCAAAAATATTTGAAAAAAAATATGTTTACCGAGAGCAATTGTGTGGATTTTTGCCCGTCTCTGAGATGATTTTTGCGGAAAAATTATAAAAAAACGACGGTCGTAAGACCGTCGTTAAATAAATTTTAAAAAAAATGTTTATGAAAACACTGCCTGTTAAAGGCAGTGTTTGTAGTGCTGAGAACACTACATAATAAAAATTTGGCGCAAAAGTATAACATTTTTGGGAAATACGCAAATTAATTTATAATTTATTAGTGATTAGTGGTTAATTGCCGGCGGCGGACGTTGTCGGAACTGTGATTTTAAGGTGATTTTTGTGATTTTATTAAGATTTTCAAGATTGGCAGGATTGTTTGCGTCATCGATGATTGCGGTTTTCAGAATCTCATTTTTAGGTGTGTTCGACTTGTGCCCGGCAAACACCGTAGAGACGTTGCACGCAACGTCTCTACAAACGAAAAACACAACCATGCCGGCGGCGCAATATCCTTCGCGGAGACGCACGCCGCGGAGACGCACGCCGTGCGTCTCTACATCGTAGCAAACAATCACAAAAATCATTTAAATCATCCTGAAATCACAGTTCCGACAATTGGCGGAGCAAACACCGTAGGGGCAGGGCGCGTCCTGCCCCTACGCCAACGAATGTATTTGCGGAGGCAAAAAATCTGCGCAAATCCGTCAAATCTGCGTCATCTGCGTGCTAAACGACGCCCAAAACCCGATGATGAAAAAAAAAAACTTCATCAAAAAAACCCTTGTGTTTCAGCGAAATTGAAAAATATTTGGAAATATCGAAAAAATATTATGTGGTATCGAAAAATATTTTATACTTTTGTGAAGTTTTTCAATTGTGTATTGATATAAGGTATAAATAAGAAACTGATTTTTTAAAAATTGATAATATGAAAAAAAAGGTATTCAACTTAAAAATGGAGACAGAAACCATTGCAAAAACGGGGCGAGTCCGAAAAGCCAGACGAGTAGGAAAATTATTAGTTACTAATACTTAAAAGGAATTAATATGAAAAAAGTTACTGTGAAGATGCGCTACGCGCGTCATCTGTTTGTCGCACTCTGTTGCGGCTTGTGTACGCTTTTGCCAAAAACAGGCTCAACGCAGACGAATATTACCGCTGCTTTTACCGATGCCAATTTCCGCAGTAAAGTTTATGACGCCATTGGCAAAACCGCTCCGGCGCCGATTCTGGATACCGATGTAGCGGGAATTACAGGATTGTTCGTTTGGTGGGCGCATATTTCCAATCTGTCGGGAATACAGCATTTTGTCAATTTGGAAGAACTTGAATGCTATGGTAACCAACTGACAGAAATGGATGTATCGCAATTAAAAAAACTAAAAACGCTTTCTTGTTATGGCAACCAACTTACCTCTCTGAATGTGTCAGGACTAACAAATCTGCAAAGGCTTGATTGTTCTGAGAACCAATTGATGTCTCTGAGCGTGTCGGGATTAACGAAACTTGAAGATCTTCAATGTTATGAAAATCAGCTGACGTCTCTGAACGTATCAGGATTAACGAAACTTGAAGATCTTAACTGTAGCAACAATCTCATGCGTTCTACAACCGACGTGACGGGCTGGAAGGAGAACAAAGGGTGGATATTTAATCCACAAACTACGACGGATGATATTACAGCTGCTTTTACCGACGATAATTTCCGCAATGCAGTTTATGAAGTTATTGGCAAAACAGCGCCTGAACCGATTATGTATGTAGATGTTGTAAGAATTACATCTCTGAGTGTTGCTAATAAACAGATTGCCAGCCTATCGGGAATACAATATTTTACCCGATTGCAAACTCTGAGGTGCGACAATAATAAACTGACAGTGCTGGATGTGTCGGGATTATCGAATCTGAAAATGCTTGAATGTTATTCCAATCAATTGACAGCGCTGGATGTATCAGGATTATCGAATCTGCAAATACTTCGATGTTATTCCAATCAACTGACAGCGCTGGATGTATCAGGATTAACAAATCTGCAATCGTTTGATTGTTCTTCCAATCAATTGACAACGCTGAATGTATCGGGATTAACGAATCTGATGTTTATCTACTGTTCTTCCAATCAATTGACAACGCTGAATGTATCGGGATTAACGAATCTGATATTGTTGATTTGCTCTTCCAACCAACTGACATCGTTGAATGTAGCGGGATTAACGAATCTGACATGGTTGGACTGTAGGTCCAATCGATTGACAACATTGGATGTATCAGGATTAACAAATCTGACAACGTTTATTTGTTATTCCAATCAACTGACAGCGCTGGATGTATCAGGATTAACAAATCTGACAACGCTTTCTTGTTATTCCAATCAATTGACAACGCTGAATGTATCGGGATTAACGAATCTACAAACGTTTGAATGTTATTACAATCAATTGACAACGCTGAACGTATCGGGATTAACAAATCTGCAAACGTTTGATTGTCATAATAATTACATGACTTCGACAGCTGACGTAGTCGCTTGGATCGAGGGAAAGGGGTGGATATTTGATCCGCAACGTATACGTGTGTCCGGCGTTACACTCAACAAATCGGAAACCAATATCACTATTAACAAAACCGAACAACTTACCGCCACCATTGCGCCCACAAACGCCACCAACAAAACCAGAATCTGGAGTAGCAGTAATGCATCTGTGGCAAGCGTAAGCAACAACGGTTTGGTAACGGCAAAAAGCGTCGGCACGGCAACAATTACAGTAACAACGCAGGACGGCGGATATACAAAGACTTGCGCCGTTACAGTTGTTCAACCGGCAACGGGCGTTTCACTCAACAAAACCGCAACAACAATAAATGTAAATGCTACCGAGCAACTCACTGCTACTGTCGCACCAGAAAACGCCACCAACAAAGCAGTAACATGGAGCAGCAGCAAAGCGGCTGTGGCAACGGTAAGCGAAGCAGGTCTGGTAACAGCAGTAAGCCCCGGTACGGCAAAGATTACCGTAACCACGCAGGATGGCGGACGTACTTCATCTTGTACTGTTACGGTTGTTCAGCCGGCTACGGGCGTTTCGCTCAACAAAACTACAACAACATTAAATGTAAACGCCACCGAGCAACTCACCGCCACCGTAGCGCCGGCAAACGCAACAAACAAAGCCGTTTCATGGAGCAGTAGCAATACGGCTGTGGCAACAGTCAGTAGCACAGGTTTGGTAACGGCAAAAAGCGCTGGCACAGCAACAATTACCGTAACCACCGCAGACGGCGGACATACTGCAACTTGTACCGTTACGGTGGAAGATTTGCCCCTAACTCTCACCGCTCTTACTCTTGACGGTGGCGTGAAAATTGCGCTAAACCGCAATGTTCGTTTGAGTTTCACTTTCAGCGGCGGCGTGCCGAGGCAATTCAGAACTGCCGAAAGCGAAGCGGCTTTGAACAGCGCGGCATGGCAAACGTACAGCGAAGCGGCTCTTTTCCACGCTTTTGCCACCACAGCGCACGGACATAAAACCGTGTATGCGCAGTTGCAAAACGGCAAAGGCGCAACTGCTGTTCGCAGTGCAAAAATTATCTATAAACCGGCGCATCCCAAGCAGGAACTCAGAGGCTTTGCAATAAATGCCGGCGCATGGAGCACCGATAATCGCACTGTTACGCTCAATCACAGCGTAGTAAACGGCGTGCCAACACTCTACAGCGTGTCCGAAAATCCGCTGCTGGTTGGCAAAGTGTGGCTGCCTTACAAGGAGTTGCCGCTGTTTACTCTGTCCAATGGAGAGGGCTTGAAGGAAGTCTATTTTGCCGTAGCCAATGCTGCGGACACTTCCGAAATGGTTTCGGCGCAAATATGGCTCAACGAGCCGGTTACGGAGAGCAGCCCGGAAACGGAAGCCGCATCCGATTTGCAGGTGAAACTGTATCCCAATCCGGTGGAAACCACTGCAACCGTTGAAGTTACAAGCGGAAAAGGCAAGGTGCAGGTCAGCGTTTACGATATGTCGGGCAGAATGTATCTGTCGCGCACTTTCGACACGCCAACCTTCTCACTCGATTTGACCGATTGTCCTTCGGGAATACTCTTGGTCAGAATAACAAACAACGGAAACAGCGTAATCAGGAAAGTAATTAAGAATTAGTGATTAGTGATTAGTGATTAGTGATTAGTGATTTCAATTACGAATTAAAAGATTAAAAATAAAACAGCAAGACGGGCACACAGAGACGGATTAAAGAACAGCACAGATAAAAAATCTGCGCAAATCCGTAAAATCTGCGTCATCTGCGTGCCCCTGCCTTGCAAATAAAAAACAGTAAAGAAATGAAAACGAAAATAAATTTAGCCTGCATGTCGGGCATAGCAATTATTGTATTATTGATGAGCAATTGCAGCAAGGGTAAAAACGACGATCCAGCGCCCAACCCGCCTGTAACCATCACCATTACAGCAAACCCAACATCGGTCAGCCTTCCCGCCGCAGGCGGCGACCAAACCTTTACGATAACAACAAACGCCACCGAATGGACGGTCAGCGCCGAAGCGGACTGGCTGACGACAAGCAAACAAGGCAATTCGGTAAAGGTTTCGGCAGGCGCAAACAGTGGCGCAACACGCAATGCAACAGTGCGCTGCACAGCCGGAACAGTGTCGGCAACAGTCAGCGTATCGCAAGGGCAAGTAACGGCGCAGCAACACGATAGCCTCACGCTTACAGATATTTACACCGCCACCGGCGGCGCATCGTGGACGCACAAATGGACGCTGTCTGCGCCAATGAGCCAATGGTACGGGGTAAAACTCTCGTCCGATGGCAAAATCGAAGAACTCGACCTGTCGGACAATAATCTCTCCGGCGCCTTGCCCGCCGCCATCACCGAACTCACTTCGCTCAAATACTGCGATTTGCGCGACAATAATCTGACGGGCGCAATTCCTGCCGGCGTCTCGCAAATGACGCAATTAGAGTTTCTCGACCTGTCGGAAAACTCGTTCAGCGGCGACGTTCCTGCGCTCAACAACCTGACCGGTATTGTTATGCTCGACCTGAGTTTCAACGAATTGACCACTTTACCTTCGCTGAATACCCTGACCCAACTGGAATATCTGGCATTTTGCAACAATAATCTCAGCGGCGCACTGCCCGACAATCTGTCCGCCCTTGTTAATCTGACTTATTTGGACGCCAGCAACAACGGTTTTACGGGCAATATTCCGGCAACATGGTCGTCCATGACAAAGATGAAGGTTTTTTATCTGTATTCCAATGCGCTCGGAGGCAGCATTCCCAATTATCTGACAAGTTTCACCAATCTGGAAAAACTTGCTCTCGACGATAATAATCTCACGGGCAACATTCCGGCGGCATTGGGCAACTTGCCACAACTCACAGAGCTGCATCTGGCGCAAAACCGTTTAACCGGCTCAATTCCTGCCTCGTTGCTCGACCATGCAAACTGGCAAACATGGCAAAACGGAGTATGCCCGCAGCAA
>JAITIA010000046.1 GCA_031279695.1 Prevotellaceae bacterium
GACGCACGGCGTGCGTCTCTGCGAAGATTGTTTGCGGCGGCGTTGTGCGTCGCAATGTAGAGACGGGGCGCGCCCCGTCTCTACGGTGTTTGCCGGTCAAGAGATTGCCACGTAGCCAAGTCCCGCAGGGACTGCACATTAAATCAACAAATTCCACATTCCGTCCCTACGGGACGGTGGATACGAGGTTGGGCTTGCGTTTTCTACCAACATTCCGTCCCTACGGGACGATGGTTGCATGTATCCAAGTTTTAGGACGGACACTAAATCAAAAAAACGGTGCAAAAATCAAAAAAATCAGACATAAATTTGATTTATTGGTAGCAAAATATCGAAAAAACGCCAAAAACAGTTGAATTTTATATCGCTTATTTTTAATCAATTATTCAATTATTTTGTTTTTATTTAAAAAATCGGATTGCATATTGTAAAAATAGTTATACTTTTGCATTCTGTAACGAAATGCGAATAAACATGTCAATGGTTTTCAAATCTCGTTAAATTAAAGTATATTTAAAAAATAAATAAAATTTAAATAAAATGAAGATATCTAAATTAGAATTATTTAAGGTTCCACCGAGATGGTTGTTCCTGAAAATCACCACCGACGACGGTTTCGTTGGCTGGGGTGAACCCGTTGTTGAAGGCAGAGCCGATACCGTTGAGGCAGCCGTCAAAGAACTATCGCCATATCTGATTGGCAAAGACGCATCGCAAATCGAAGATACATGGCAAACACTCTATCGCGGAGGCTTTTATCGCGGCGGTCCGATACTTAGCAGCGCTATTTCGGGCATCGACGAAGCTCTGTGGGACATTAAGGGAAAAGTAACAGGACTGCCTGTTTATAACCTTCTTGGCGGCGCAGTACGCACCCGAATGATGGTCTATCAATGGGTTGGAGGCGACCGCCCTTCGGACGTTGTTGCCGCCGCAGTCGAAAAACAAAAAGCAGGTCTGAAAGCCGTGAAAATGAACGGTACGGAAGACCTTGAATGGATCGACTCGTTTGGCAAAATCGACGAAACCGTTGAACGTGTTGCCGGTATCCGCCAAGCCTGCGGTAAAGATTTCGGCATAGGCATCGACTTTCACGGGCGCGTCCACAAAACAATGGCAAAAGTGCTGATGAAAGAACTCGAACAGTATCGCCCACTGTTTATTGAAGAGCCTGTGCTTGCCGAAAACGGCGAATATTTTAAAATGCTTTCCGAACTTGTTTCGACCCCAATTGCCACAGGCGAAAGGCATTATACCCGCTGGGATTTCAAACACTTGTTTGAACAAGGCGCGGTGGACATTATCCAGCCCGACCTCAGCCACGCAGGAGGAATTACCGAATGTAAAAAAATTGCAAATATGGCAGAAGCCTACGATATTAGCATCGCTCCGCACTGCCCGCTGGGACCAATTGCCTTTGCCGCCTGCCTGCACCTCGATTTCAACTGCGTAAACGCAGTGATTCAGGAAACCAGCGCAGGTATCCACTATAACGTTGGCGCCGATTTGCTCGACTATGTGAAAAATCCCGAAGTATTTGATTTTAAGGATGGCTATATTGACGTGTTCGACGGAGCAGGTCTGGGCGTCGAAGTCGATGAAGACAAAGTTCGCGAAATGGCAAAAATCGGACACAGCTGGAAAAATCCGCTCTGGCGTACCGCCTCGGGCGTAGTAGCAGAATGGTAATCAATGTATAGAAAGATAAAATGAATACATTGCAAACATTTAAAAACAGGCTGGCAAAAGGCAATGCGGTTTACGGCCCGTTTATGAAAACCGGCGACGCCGCCTTTGTCGAATGCGCCGGTCATGCAGGCTTCGACTTTGCTATTCTCGACATGGAACACGGTCCTGTGGACTTTTTCAATCTGCAAAATCTAATTCGCGGAGCGGAAGCATCAGGAATACTGCCCATTGTGCGCACGTATGATTCGTCGGAAACGGCAATCAGCAAAGCGCTCGACTTGGGCGCAAAAGGCGTTCAAGTGCCGCAGATTCAGTCGGCAGAAGAAGCGGCGGAAGTAGTAAAAGCCGCCAAATATTTTCCCGAAGGCGAACGCGGCGTCTGCCGTTTTGTACGTGCCGCAAACTATTCGTCCACCCCGCGTAACGATTATTTTGCTCAGGCAAACGAAGCGCTGGTTATCATGCAGGTCGAAGGCAAACAGGTACTGAACCATTTAGACAAAATTCTGGCTGTCAAAGGTCTGGATATTCTTTTCATCGGACCTTACGATTTATCTCAGTCGCTTGGAGTTCCGGGGCAGGTTTCGCACCCCACAGTTGTTGAAGCCATAAGTAAGATAACCAAACAGGCACGCGCCGCCAACGTTGTAACCGGCGTGTTCTGCGACACCCCCGAAGCCGCCGCGCTCTGGCGCTCGGCAGGCATCCAGTATCTGTCGTATTCGGTTGATGTAGGCATTTTTACCGATGCCTGCCGCTCCTTAGTGAATCAATTGCAAAACAATAAAAAAGATTAAAAAAACATGAGCAATTCAAAAAACAGAACAAGCCTGATTACGCCCGGATATGTGTTTACATTCGTGCTGGTTACGCTGCTGTTCTTTCTATGGGCATTTCCCAATATTTTTAATGATATCCTGATCAAACAATTCAGAAAAGCGCTCGAACTGTCGGAATTTCAGACCGGTTTCCTGCCGCTTGCCCTGAAAACAGGCTACTTCTGTCTGGCAATACCCGCAGGACTATTTATGCAGCGCTGGGGCTACAAAACCGGAATACTTCTGGGACTTGGACTGTTCTCGCTGGGCTGTTTTCTGTTCTATCCGGCAGCAATGAGCCGAGAATTTCTTGCCTTTCTGGGCGGAATTTTTGTCATGGCAAGCGGATGTGCCTTTCTCGAAATAGGCGCCAACAGTTTTGTGGTCAGTTTGGGCGACAAATCGACTTCGGAACGGAGGCTCAACCTCGCGCAGTCGTTCAACCCAATAGGCGGCATCACGGCGGCAACACTCGGCACGGTGTTTATCTTTTCGGGCAACGAACCGTCGGTTACAGAAATTGCCGCAATGAAAGCCAACAATACCTACGAAGCGTTTCTGCGTGAGGAAAATATGCGTATTTTTCCCACCTATATCACCCTTGGCATTGTGGTGTTGATAGTTGGCTTAATAATCTGGCGGGCAAAGTTTCCCGACGTCGAAACGCCGGGAAAAATCAAAAACGCACAGAAAGGCAGTTTCCGCGAACTGATGAAATTCCCGCACTGGTGGGGCGCAATCATCTCGCAATTTTTCTATCTCGGAGCGCAACTTGGCACATGGAGTTATCTGATTACTTACGTTCAGGACAATAGCCCGCTTGGCGAAAAACAGGCAGGCGCATTTCTGGTAGCCAACATGGTGATATTTATGGTTGGACGGTTTTTCTCAACTTGGTTGATGAAATATGTTCGACCGGCACGCCTGATGGGAATTTATGCACTGATAAACATTGGATTAGTGTCGATAGCCATACTTGGGTCGTCGTGGGCAAAAGCAAATTTTGGCATAGGACTGCACGACATAACATTGCCAATACCCTTTGCCGGCGATTTGCCGCCTATCCCCATAGGCATCTATGCGCTGATAACCACCACACTGTTCATGTCGCTGATGTATCCGACCAACTTTGCCTCCGGCATGAAAGGCTTAGGTCCAAATGCCAAACTTGGCGCGTCGATACTTGTTATGAGCCTCATTGGTGGCGCATTACTATCGATGCTGATGGGACAAATTTGGGGAATGGATCTGGCGCGTATGCCGGGCAGCGACACGCTCAAAGCAATTGCGCCGGCAATGATAATCCCAATGGCAGGCTACTGTATCATAGCCTGGTATGCCTTCGCAGGCTCTCGACCGAGAGGTCCCCTATACGAATAGTGTTCATAAAATTATATTTTTTGATTTAATGAAGGAACAAACCCTCAAAAAGGGTTTGTTCTTTTTTTTAGCACTTTTTCAGTGATTAGTGGTTAGTGATTAGTGATTAGTGCCTGCGGCGGCGGTCTGAACTGTGATTTCAGGGTGATTTATTTGATTTTTGTGATTTGCGGCGGCGCATTGTTTGTCGCAATGCAGGGGCGTTGCGCGCAACGCCCCTGCGACGACGAATGTGTTCGCCACTGACCCCTGTGATTAAATGAGGTAATGAGGTTTGTTTCTTCGAGTTTTGTCCGGTTCTACTGAGGTTGTTCTGTTTTTTGAATGAGGTGGAAATGAGGTGTGTTCGACTTCGCTCCGAAAATACCGTAGAGACGGGGCGCGCCCCGTCTCTACAAACGAAAAACACAACCCGCTGGCGGCAAACGTCCTTCGCGGAGGCGCACGCCGTGCGTCTCTACATCGTAGCAAACAATACGACGCAATCACCTGCCCCAACAATAAGTATCAATATTTTGCGATATACATTCCTCCGATAATCAGGGCGGCGCCGGCGAGGGCAAAGACGGTTATTGATTCGCGTATTGTTATCGATGAGGTTATAAGGGTTACTATTGGGGTAAGATATAGATAGTTAGATGCACGAATTGTGCCAAGATGTTTGACTGCGATATTCCATATCAGAAAACACATCATTGAGGCTACTATACTTAAAAACAGCAGGTTGCCAAGCACGACGGGGCGTAACAATAAATCGATATTCAGGTTGAACGGAACAATAAAACCTGCCGGAAGTATTGTCAGCAAACCGTATGCAAACACTTTTCTTGTGATAAATATCATTGAATATTTTTGGTCTATCTGTTTGATAATGACGTTGTATAAAGCCCACATCAACCCTGCGACAATTGTCAGCATATCGCCCAAAGGGTTTATTTTCAGGATAAAATGTCCATTGAAAACCACCAGCGCTATTCCTATCAGAGCAATCAGCGAGCCGCCAACAAACTGTTGTTTCAGCCGTTCGCCCTTAACCATGTAGTGCGAGCAAAGCGCTGTCATCAGGGGAGTTGCGCATATTATCAGCGATACGTTGGAGGCGAGCGTGATATTCAGCGCAGTATTTTCGGTCAGAAAGTAGAGCGAGCCGCCGGTCAGACCGGAACAGAGAAAAAGCAATTCATCGCGTTTAGTGCTTGCCCACAGTTTTTTAGGTGCAATAATCCAGATAAGTAGATATGCTGTTACAAAACGCAGCAGAAATATTCCGGAGGGTGTAAGACCATTGTTTAACAACACTTTGGTCGATACGAAAGTTGTTCCCCAAACGGCAACGGTAAAGAGTACAAAAAAATGGTATCGAATCATAAATTGGCGCTGTTTCCTTCAAATGCTTCAACTATGTGTTTAACAAGAGGATGCCGCACAATGTCGTCCACATTAAATTCGATAAAAGCAATTCCTCTAACCGTTTTCAATAGTTTGACGGCTTTGAGCAAGCCCGAATCCGAAGGTCGCGGCAGGTCGATTTGCGTAATATCGCCTGTTACAATAAATTTGGCATTGTTGCCCATTCGGGTCAAAAACATTTTGATTTGGCTCAGAGTAGTATTTTGGGCTTCGTCGAGAATCACAAAAGCATTGTCGAGCGTTCGACCTCTCATGTATGCCAGCGGCGCAATTTGCACCGTGCCATCTTCCATGTACGATTGCAGTTTTTTTTGCGGAATCATGTCATTCAGAGCGTCGTAGAGCGGTTGCAGATAGGGGTCGAGTTTTTCCTTCATATCTCCGGGAAGAAAACCAAGCCGTTCGCCGGCTTCAACGGCGGGACGGGTGAGTATAATTTTACGTATTTCTCTGTTTTTCAGCGCACGAACAGCCAGAGCGATAGCCGTATATGTTTTTCCCGATCCGGCTGGACCTGTGGCAAACAGCAGGTCGTTTTTTTCGTACAATTCAACCAAACGTTGCTGATTTACAGTTCTTGCCTTGATTATTCTGCCACTATTGCCGTGCACTATAAGGTTGTCGTCGCTGTCCACAATCGGTTCTTTGTCGGAAAATATCTGTTCAATTATCGAATGGTTGAGCGTGCCGTAGTTTTCGACATAGTTTACAAGTACAATAAGCCGGTTTTCAAAGACTTCTATTTCTTTTACCGTGCCCGACATTTTCAGAGTATTGCCTCGTGCAACGATTTTCAGTTTGGGATGTTTCGAGGAAATATGATTGAGAAACACATTGTTAGCTCCATATATGTCAATTGGCTCAATTCCATTTATTTCTATCAGTTTTTCCGTCATATCGAATTATTTTTCATGTTCTTAATTCAAAAAAATGCCGTGTTTATTTAATTCCGTCGATAGTTAGTTGCACAGGATTAGTTTTGGTCGGGTCGTCAGTGTCCGGCAAATCGACGTCGTCGCTATCTTTTTCCAGCGGAGCGACAAATTTTGCGCCACCTGTTTCGCGGCTCGACAGTCTGCGACCCTTGCCACGCGGACTTTTTGGCGACACAAATTGGTCAACGTCAATATATTCGGGTGGCAATTTGGCGTGTTTGCCGGCAAAGGTAATTTTTACCTGCGGATACTTGTCCTCCGACAGTTCGACAAAGCACGAGTCGGGATTTTCGTCGATAAACCGCTCTTTATTAAGCGAATGGTCGAAGAGAATACGTTTTATATAATACTGTTTTTGAGTGGCGTCGAAATAAATCACAGAAACGGGTTGTTCGGCGTCGAGTTTTTTTATCAGCACAATATTATCGTCTTCGTAGCGGTTCACCAAATCGTAAGACGTTGTATAATAATAGCCTTGCCGAGTGAGCACCAGAATTTTGTCGTCGCCGGTAAATTCGCCCAAATAGCGACCTTTGCCTTCGCCGTTCAGTTTATTGTTTTCATTATCAAGCCATATCTGATGTCCACCAAGGGTTGATTCGCCTTTTTCTTTCAGCACAATTTTATGAATTGCATAACGGCTCAATATTGTTCCCATCGAACTTTTTCCGCGTATCGGATATGTCGAAAAATCAAGGTCTTCAATCAATTTTTTCATTCTTGGACGGGGTTTGAAGAAAACCTTCAATATTTCGGCTTCGCCATTAGGGTTGGCGCTGAAATGCAGTATTTGCGAGCCGGCGGTTCCTTTTGTTGCGTCATATTCCTTGTCGCGCATCAAACCGGTTATATTACAGCGTTTAACAATTATCGGTCCATTTTTCCCGTCGCGGAAAATCATGTTGTAAATTGTTCGCGAATCGTTGCGTCTGAATATGTTTACATAAAGAATGTCTTTTCCAAAAAATGCTTTTTGCGATACTTTGGTCATTATATATTTGCCTGTTTTGAAAAAGACAATAATTTCGTCAATATCAGAGCAGTCGCAAATATATTCGGCGTTTTCGTCGCGTTTCATATCATATCCCGCAAAGCCTTCTTTTTTATTGGCATACAGTTTTTCGTTTGCCACAACAACCTGAGTAACAGAAATGATGTCGAAATTTCGCAGTTCGGTTTTGCGTTCGCGGTCTTTGCCGTATTTTTTCTTTATACGTTTATAATAATCAATTGTATAGGCGGTTAGATTTGCCAGTAATTTTTTTGTTTCCTCAATTTCGTTTTCCACGTTGCGAATATGTTCATCGGCTTTTTTGATATCGAATTTCGATATTCGTCTGACGGGTTTTTCGGTAAGTTTCACAATATCGTCGGCGGAGATTTCCCGTTTCAGCAGGCTGCGGAAGGGGTTGAAAGCCACATCAATTGCTTTGAGTTGTTCTTCCCACGAAACCGAATCTTTTTCCAATTCGCGATAGATGCGTTCTTCAAAAAATATTTTTTCGAGCGACGAATAGTGCCAGTCTTCTTCCAGTTCGGCAATTTTGATTTCCAGTTCTTTACCCAGCAAAAATCGTGTCTGCTCGGTATTGGTTTTCAGTATGTCCTTAACAGTGATAAATTCAGGCTTTTTGTTTCGGACAACGCAGGCATAAACCGGAATGGATATTTCGCAGTCGGTAAAAGCATAAAGGGCGTCGATTGTAACATCCGCCGAAGTTTCTGCGGGCAAGTGTATGAGAATTTCCACATTTCGAGCGGTATTGTCGTCCACCTTTTTGATTTTGATTTTACCTTTTTCGCCGGCTTTCACAATGGAGTCAATCAGGCGGGAAGTATCCAGCCCGAAGGGTATTTCGGTTATTACCAGAGTTTTGCTATCGATTTTAGAAATTCTTGCTCTCACCTTCACCCGTCCGCCTCGGCGTCCCTGATTGTAGTTGCTACAATCGGCAAGTCCGCCGGTTGGAAAATCGGGAAAAATCTCAAAATCTTCATTTTTAAGATAGGCAATGGAGGCGTCGACAAGTTCGTTGAAATTGTGGGGTAAGATTTTGGAAGCCAGCCCTACAGCAATTCCTTCGACGCCCTGAGTCAGCAAAAGCGGAAATTTCATAGGGAGGGTTATCGGCTCTTTGTTTCGACCATCGTAAGAATCCATCCATTCGGTGGTTTTATGGTTGAAAGCCACTTCGATAGCGAATTTCGACAGACGGGCTTCGATATATCGGGGAGCGGCAGCTCCGTCGCCGGTAAGAATGTTCCCAAAGTTTCCCTGCGTTTCGATAAGCAAGTCCTTCTGACCCAATTGAACAAGGGCGTCGCCAATCGAAGCGTCGCCATGCGGATGAAATTGCATGGTGAAGCCTATAATGTTGGCTACCTTGTTGAAACGACCGTCGTCGAGGCGCTGCATTGCATGCAAAATACGCCGTTGAACGGGTTTCAGCCCGTCCTCGATGTGCGGCACGGCACGTTCGAGAATTACATACGACGAATAGTCCAAAAACCAATCTTTGAACATTCCCGAAAGGCTGTGTATCTGGACGTCGCGTATCAGACTGTCGTATTTTCCTATCTTTTCCGACGAATCGGTCAGAATTTCATCATCTGCCGACGAACCGTCGCGAACAAATTCGTCACAGTCGTCGGTAAAATTTTCATCATCAAATTGTTCTGCCATTGTTTAGCATTTAAAAACGTCAATCAAAAAATAAATTTTCGGCTGCAAAGGTACGCTTTTTTTTCGATTGCAATTTTTGGGAATGTGATTTTTTATATAAATCGACCACTTTGCTTATGATATATAAATGTGATTTCCAACGATAAACCCCGCTGTTTCCAAGTGTAAAAAATTTTTTTTTGCTATCCGCATTTTTACTTTATTTCGGCTAAAAATTTTTTTTGAGGTGCTACGAAAAATTATGCTGTGTTTTATATAGTGTCTGTCCGAAAACTCGGATACACGCAACGAATACCTTGCAAAATGGACGTTTTGAGCATTTCGAGAAACCAAACTTGCCGCCGTGATGCGCAACACCATTAGTATGGAAAACGGATTCTTATTCGATTCGCTGACGGCAAACAGCGCACTGTATAACTTTTTGGGACAGAATGAAAAAATTTTGCCTCCATTCATAAAAATACGCAATAAACAGAAGCATAAATTCAATATATTAGACTTTATAAGTAATTGAGTATTATATGAATTAAAAATATTTTTTTGTTGATAAAAAAATATATCTACTTTTGTATCA
>JAITIA010000047.1 GCA_031279695.1 Prevotellaceae bacterium
CACGCATTTGCATCCCGCAGGGATGCATCCTTACAGGATGCAAAATATTCTTTGGCAACCGTTTCTACCGAGCGATGCAATCCTGCGGATTGCTCGATTGCTCAGCCCTTCATGTTACAATAATATTTTGGGTTGAAAATGGTTGGAAAAAAGTCCCGCAGGGACTTTGGGACGTGGCGGAGTTTTCTGCATAAATCAATAGCACCTCAAACTTTTTTTGAACTTTTGAAACAAAAATTTTGCAGATTTAATTATTGAGATTAATTTTGCAGTTCTAAATTTTATTAAAAATATATATTAAAAATCTTTTAAATAGTTAGTTATGGCTCAAATATTAAATGTTCATGCTCGACAAATTCTGGACTCACGCGGCAATCCAACCGTAGAAGTTGATGTTTATACCGACGATGGCGTATGTGGTCGCGCCGCAGTGCCCTCAGGCGCATCTACCGGTATCCACGAAGCATGCGAACTGCGCGACGGCGACAAGGAAATCTATCTCGGAAAAGGCGTTCTCAAAGCAGTGGACAACGTAAACACGGTGATTAACGAAGAGTTGTCCGGTCTGTCGGTTCTCGATCAGCGGGATATCGACAAGGCAATGATTGCCCTCGACGGCACGGAAAACAAAAGCCAGCTGGGCGCAAATGCAATTCTGGGCGTGTCGCTTGCCTGCGCAAAGGCTGCTGCTCAAACCACAGGTCAGCCGCTGTTTCGCTATGTTGGCGGCGTTAATGCCCGCACACTGCCCGTTCCTCTGATGAATATCCTGAACGGAGGCTCTCATGCCGACAATTCAATCGATTTTCAGGAGTTTATGATTATGCCCGCCGGCGCCGACACTTTCGCCAACGCTCTGCGTATGGGCGCCGAAGTGTTCCATAGCCTCAAATCGGTACTCAAAAAACAAGGCTATTCAACCAATGTGGGCGACGAAGGCGGTTTCGCTCCCAACCTCAAATCGAACGAAGAAGCGGTTACCGTTATACTCGAAGCAATCGAAAAAGCAGGATACAAACCCGGTGAAGATGTGTATATTGCCCTCGACCCCGCCTCGTCGGAATACTATCTCCCCGAAGAAAAAGTTTATCACTTGCACAAATCAAACGGCGACAAACTGACGCCTTCCCAAATGGTCGATTTCTGGAAAAACTGGGTAAGCAAATACCCAATCCTGTCGATAGAAGACGGAATGGCGGAAGACGACTGGGATGGCTGGAAACAGCTGACCGACGCCGTTGGCGACCGTTGCCAGTTAGTTGGCGACGATTTGTTTGTTACCAACGTCAAACGTCTGCAAATGGGTATCGAACGCAAAGTGGCAAACTCTATCCTTGTAAAGGTAAACCAGATTGGCTCGCTGAGCGAAACTATTGACTCCGTCGAACTTGCAACACGCAATTCCTATACTTCGATTATGAGTCATCGCTCGGGTGAAACCGAAGACAACACAATTGCCGACCTTGCCGTGGCGCTCAACTGCGGCTTGATTAAAACCGGCTCGGCTTCCCGCTCCGACAGAATTGCCAAATATAACCAACTTCTGAGAATCGAAGAAATGCTTGGCGACGAAGCCTTTTATCTGGGCAAAAATTTCAAATATATTAAATAATATAATATAATTGATAAAATAAATGAAAAACGTTTCGGAAAAAATATTCCGAAACGTTTTTTTTTCGGTATTATATTATTTTGTTGTACTTTTGCGGCATTAATTTAATAAAATGTTATATGATGAAAGCAGTACAAATCATTAAACCTGGCGAAGTTAAACTAATAGAACTTCCCGAGCCAAAGCCGCAATTTGGCGAAGTATTGATACGTAACCGGTTTGTCAGCTTATGCGGATCGGATTTAAACACCTATCTGGGCAGAAACCCGCTGGTGAAATTTCCTGTGATACCCGGACACGAGATAAGCGGTGTGATAGAGGAACTTGGCGAAGGCGTACCCGAACATATCGAAGAGGGCAGCTCATGTACGGTAATCCCCTACACTAACTGCGGATGCTGCCACGCCTGCCGCAACCGCCGCCCCAACGCCTGCCAGTATAACCAGACACTCGGCGTCCAGCGCGACGGCGGCTTGTGCGAATACATTGTTGCTCCGTGGCAAAAAGTGATTGTTGATGACGATATGGGCTACCGCGAACTTGCGCTGGTTGAGCCGCTGAGCGTCGGATTTCACGCCGTCGAGAGGGCAAAAGTTATCGACAACGAAATTGTGATGGTTATCGGTTGCGGAGTGGTTGGCGTGGGCGCAATTCTGCGCAGCCTCCAGCGAGGCGCCATTGTGGTGGCGGTCGATGTAGAGCCATACAAATTATCGTATGTTCATCGACTTGGTGCACAGTTCGATATCAACACCCGTTCCGAAGACATTAATGCCCTTATGCAGAAAATTGCGCCCAATGGCGTCGATGTGGTGATTGAGGCGGCAGGCAGACCCGAAACCTATCGGATGGCAATAGAACATGTCGCCTTCACCGGTCGCGTGGTTTATATCAGCTACGCCAGCGAAGAAGTTTCCTTCGCAACCAAGGACTTCGTGATGAAGGAACTCGATATCAGAGGCTCGCGGAACGCCCTGCCCGAAGATTTTCATGCGGTGATTAAATGTATGATGAGGCGCGGTCGAGAATGGCACACCCTGGCAGGAACTCTCTACAGTATTGTCAGCGTTAAAGATGCTTTGGAAAACTGGAAAAATAAACCCGGAAAAGTATTCCGCCCCATGATTATGTTTTGAGCCTGTGAAACAACCACTGATTTTATTGACAAACGACGACAGTATCAACGCCACAGGGTTGCAGGCGGCAATCGACATGCTTGCGCCCTGTGGCGAACTGTTTGTCATCGCACCCGATGAGCCCCGTTCGGGCAGTTCACATGCACTGACAATCAACACTCCGGTGAAACTGACCAGCCTGCGGCAGTCGGAAGGCTTGTCGGTTTACATGGCGTCGGGAACGCCGGCCGACTGCGTGAAACTGGCAACCAGCTGTCTGCTCCCACGTATGCCCGACCTGCTGGTCGCCGGAATAAATCACGGCTCAAACTCGTCGGTAAGCGTCATATATTCAGGCACAATGGGCGCCGCCATCGAAGGCGCAATGCTTGGCGTCCCGTCCATAGGCTTCTCGCTGTGCAGCCATTCGCGTGATGCGGATTTTGCGGCGTCGATAAAATACGGTCGAACAATAGCGCGCAAAATAATCGAGCAGGGGCTGCCGCCGCATATCGCCCTGAACGTGAATATCCCCGCCCTGCCGGAATCCGAAGTAAAAGGTATAAGAATTTGCCGTCAAAACAGAGGCTACTGGAACGAAGATTTTGCACCCCAACTCAATCCGCTCACAGGCGAAAACGAATACTGGCTCACAGGATTTTATCACAACGAAGAGCCGGGAGCGGCAGGCACTGACGAAACCGCTCTGTCGGAAGGCTATATCTCCATAGTGCCGGTGCAGTTCGATATGACCGCATACGAAGTGATGAATGAAATACAGGGCTTAGTGGTTAGTGATTAGTGATTAGTGATTAGTGATTAGTGATTAGTGATTAGTCCTGTGGCGGCTGTCTGAACTGTGATTTTTGTGTGATTTTGCGAATTTTTGGGCTAAATCTTTTTTTGAGGTGCTATTGAAAAATTATCTATATAGACTATTATTATGAAATGAACGTCATAGCAATCAAAAGTCCCGCAGGGACGGCACTTTAATAACCGCTGGCTTTAGCCTGCGGACGGACTGCGCTCTCCACCCAGTCCAAGTCCCGAAGGGACTTTGGGACATAGCAGAGTTTTCTGCATAAATCAATAGCGTCTCAAACTTTTTTCAACCAAATAGTGTAATATTGTGGATTTTAAAAAAATATTTATAACTTTGTAACGTTTTTTAAGACTTTTTTTCAATTATATGGCGCATCCAAATAATTGTGTTACAGAGTATAATTGACAGATATTGATTGCGTGAACGGAGTGAAAATGCGGCAGAAAACAGGAACAGAATGCATATTCCGACACATAAAACAAGGCAGATGATTTAATTTTTTTATATAAAAAATGAATAATTTTAACGAGATACTGAAAAAAACAGTTTTTAATAACCGACGGGTTATTATTCCCGATTTGGGAGCGTTTATACACGATTCGACAGAAAATACAATTGTGTTTTCTACCTTGCTGAAAAATAACGATACTTTTCTTGAACAGGAATTGTATAAAAACGGTATCAATAATCCGTCGGCAGAACTGGCAACGTTCATTAACAAGGTGAACACCACAACAAAACGCGGTAAACGTTTTAATATCTATGATTTCGGATATTTTTTCAGCGAAGGCGAAACCTTGCAGTTTATGCCGGTCAAAGGGATGTCTCAAAAAATCAAAACAAGAAAAAAAATCAGTAAAAAATGGAAAATTGCCATCTTTCTTATCACTCTAATCATCACAACCGTTACCGGTTTGCAGATATACAGGAGCATCGTTTCGCACAACAGCGTCAATGCCATCATGCATAACCATCAAATCGAAAAACGTTTCGCTGTTGCCGGCAAAACCGCAGAAAACCACAGTTCCGACTGCATTTATTCGGGCTATGGACGCAATTTTCATATTGTGGTTGGCTTTTTTGAAAAAAAGGCAAATGCCGAACAGTTTGTTTTTCAGTGCAAAAACAGAGGCTACGCAGAGGCGAAAATCATTTCCCGCATTGGGGAACTGTTTCCCGTTTCAATCGGCAGTTATGCATCGACCGGCGAAGCAGTTAAATATAAAAACGAATACAACAGCAAATATCGCGAACAGGCATGGATTTATGCCACCAAATAACTGTCAATCATGCAACTATTTCCAATCAGACTTCGAGGCGACAAAACAATTTGGACAATTCTGTTCATTTTTGCCTTTATCTCCATACTCGTCGTTCATTCAAGTTCTTATCAGGATACCATGAAGTCGGGAAGTCTTTTTGGCGCACTCTTCCGACATGTATTGTATCTTGTTGTGGGTTTTGCCGCAACATATTTTACTCATCTGATATCCATTTCCTTCGTAAAAAGACTTGCGCCCGTCGCCCTGCTTTTTGTACTCCTGCTGCTTGCCATCGCCTTTGTCAGCGCCCTTGTTTCGGGCGGCGACGATGCTTCCAAAAGCCGCTGGATTATGGGGTTTCAGCCTTCGGAATTAGCTAAAATAGTAATGGTTATCTACCTTGCAAAAGTAATCAGCGAAGGCGTCCAAACAAAAGAAGAATTTTTTATCCTTGTTCTTGTTCCAACAGGGCTTTTTTGCATCTTGATTCTGTATGGACATACTTCCGCAACTGTTATATTGGGATTGAATACCTTAATTATGATTTTTGTAGGAATAAAAAACCGGAAATTCAAACTCATAACCCTGCTTGCCGTTCTTATTGCCGGATTACTGTATCTTACTTTTGACGAATATCTTGGACGTGGCGAAACAGCCAAAAACAGAGTTACAAGTTTTTTTTCTCCGCAGGAAAAGAAAGACCCAAACGCTCAGGAAGTAATAGCAGAAAAAGCAATAGCCTCGGTGGGGCTAATTGGGCGTGGACCGGGCAACAGCAAATACCGCGCAAAATTGAGCGAAGCAAACAACGACTATATATTCACCATAATTATTGAAGAATACGGCTCTATTGGCGGAATATTTGTCATTATCATGTATATAATTCTGTTTTACCGCACTATATTGATAATCAACCGCTGCAACAAAGCATTTCCCGCGCTGATGTCCTGCGGACTGATTATGATGATTATCATTCAAACCTGTGTACATATTGGCGTATCGGCTGGCGCACTGCCCGTTACGGGGCAAAATTTGCCGCTGATAAGTTCCGGCGGAACTTCGCTGGTTATTACCTGTGTGGCTTTGGGCATGATTCTTTCCGTGAGCCGACGTATCGACGAACAGAAAAAAGATATGAAAAAGAAAGCGGTAATCGAAACAAACGCCAAAGAAACAATTTATTCCACAAATCGTAGCGCCTCAAAATCGTAAATTGTGTCCGTCCGAAAACTCGGAAAAATGGTTCTACCTTGTTCGCTCTATCTGTGCCTGTATTTACATCTTTGTTGGCAGGCGCAGCCTGCCAGAATAAACCGGACGAGGCACAGCCTCGTCCGAACAACTGTGGAAATTGCGCCCCCCACAAGTGGGGGAAGGTTTTTCTGGGGGGAAATTATGGCTAAATCTTTTTTTGAGGTGCTATAAAAAAAACTTTTATAGGTAAAAAATGCCCTGCGGCGGTTGTCTGAACTGTGATTTTAGAGTGTTTGTTGTGATTTTTGGCGGCGATGTAGAGACGCACGGCGTGCGTCTCTGCGGAGATTGTCTGAACCATGATTTTCTTGATTGGCATGATTGGCATGATTTGTTTGCGGCAGAAGTCCCGCAGGGACGGCACTTTATTAGTGAATAACTGATTAATTGAATAACTGATTAGTGCCTGCGGCGGTTGTCTGAACTGTGATTTTAGA
>JAITIA010000112.1 GCA_031279695.1 Prevotellaceae bacterium
TTCGATAAGGTTTTTGAGTATCTGGAATTTCTTTATACTACTGTTGTTGAGAAAGATATAATGCAGCGACACACGATCTACGATAAACGCGCTTTTGCAAATATAACAAAATTTACGGCAGGAATGATCGGAAGTCGGATTTCGCCGGGGACTATCGCAAAATCACTAAAAGCCGACGGACAAAATATTCACAACACAACCGTTGAAAATTATTTGGAATATTTGACCGAGTGTTTTATGTTCTATCAGGTCAATCGTTTCGATATAAAAGGAAAAAAACAGTTGGCAACTCAGGAAAAATATTATATTGTTGATTTGGGATTTTTGAACGTGCTCATTGGCAGAGAAAAAACAACCGATCGCGGACATATTCTGGAAAACGTGGTTTATCTGGAACTGCTTCGGCGCGGTTATAAAATATGGACGGGTGCGCTACGCAATGCCGAAGTTGATTTTGTGGTAAAAAACCGGCGTGGCGACGTGGAATATTATCAGGTTGCGTGGAATATAGCCGACGCAACAACCGACGAACGGGAATTTTATCCGCTGGAAACAATCAACGACAATTATCCGAAATATTTACTCACCACAGAATCATTCCCGCAAAGCCGAAACGGTATCATGCACCTGAATGTTTTTGAATGGATGCTGAATTTCAATTAAAAATTAAAAATTAAAAAATCATGAAACATAAAATTTTTTCACTTTCAATTATTCTGTTGCTCAGTTCCTGCGTGAAATACGAAGCGGAACCGTTCATCGGAAAAATCATGCCCCGCATCACCGGCTACAGCACGGGCGTAACCGACGACTGGCTCTATTTTAACTTGCGTACAGGTGAAATTTTCAATAAAAAAGCGCCTAATCAGGAAATAAAGGAGGGCGAACAGTTTGACCGTACGGATTGGGACTTGGCGTTTTGCGGCTATCATATTCGGACAAACAGCGGCACAAGCGGCTGCGGACAGGGCGGCGTAATCGACCTCGGACAGGGTAATTACGACACGTGGCAATCAGTAGCGCAATTGCCGCCTAACGCCACATGGGTAACGGATACCGATACCGACATTTATGTTACTTACTCACAAGCGGATTGGTATCATTATCTGGTGGAAAATAAACTGGATTTTGATGATAATCCGTGGTTTGCCCCCAACAGCGGCCCGCAACGCAAACTTACCAGCGCTAACAAAAAATTGGACGAATCAATGCGACTTTCCGGTCCGCCGATGGTCTATACGCCGTCGTATCACACGTATGTGATACGCTCCGCCGACGGACAACGGTATTTCAAACTTCAAATCGTGAGCTGGTATAACGTCTATACCGAAATTGACGATACCGGAGGCGAATTGAGCTACTATTGTGATGAAATTAAAAATTAAAAGATATGAAGAAAATTTATTTATTGAAATCAGTGGCATCCTTTTCCTTGGTATTGTTTACTATGCCCTTAGGACATGCGCTGATGATTACGATGGAACACCTCTTGACGCCGACCGCCTTACATGCTTCGGCATTTACGATGGGTGCGGTGGGTGTAACGACAGTCATTGTCGGCGTATTTGCAAAGGGCGATGTGCGACAAACGCTGTGTGGATTGCTCGGCGGATTGCTTTTTTGGACCGGATGGGTCGAATTTCTGTTTATGTACTACGCTCACCGTCACGGCACTCAACCGGAAATCGTGGACGGCGAAATCGTTACCAAACCCGAATACTTGCTTTATCCGGCAACGTTTGGCTTTTGGGTCATGTTTATGCTCGTTTATCTGTTTTGCACGCAATCGGGATGCCAATTTTTCAACTGGTGCCAGAAAACGCTCTTCGGCAGCAGGCGAGGAGATATTGTAGCCCGCCCGATGACGCGACACACAAGTATGGTTACATTTATGGAACTCAACATGCTGCTTTGGACAAGTTATCTGTTGCTGATGTTCTGTTACGACGGCAATTTTCTGGGCGACCGTCATCCGGTAACCATTCTAATCGCGGCAGGCTGTTTGATAGCCGCAGCGCTAATGTTTCTTCGTCAGTTGAAAATCGGCTCTTGGGGCGCCAACATACGCTTCTCCATTGCAACTGTGATAGTGTTATGGACGCCGATAGAAGTAATGGGACGCATGAATCTTTTTAAAGAAATATGGGTAGAGCCGATGCGGTATAAAACGGAAATGATAATCCTTTCTCTTGCATTTTTGGCTCTTGTCTGCTATCTGTATTTTGCAGCAAAGAAGAAAAAAGATAACGGAATGGAAAATATCAGGCGTTATAAGAATAAAACAACTGATAATAAATGAATTGCGGAAACGCACCGATGACGATGTTTGCCGGTCGGGAGATTGCTCTGAGAATCTCTGTATGAGGATGAGTTAAAAGCAGGCAGAGGTACGAATATATTTTTAAGTCTATAAAGTCAAAACCATATATAATATGTATAAAAAGCGTTTTGTAGAGGGCTGTGCCATTCGCATGGCGGTTGCGGTTTTTGCATCTCGTAGAGATGCATCGCTCGGTAGAACATCATCATACACACGCATTTGCATCCCGCAGGGATGCATCCTTACAGGATGCAGGAAATTCTTTGGCAACCGTTTCTACCGAGCGATGCAATCCTACGGATTGCTTGATTGCTCAGCCTTTCACTTCAAAATCATATTTCGACTGACATTATGGACAGACACTAAGTAGCCCTGATACCCAACGTCAATCGCCCTTATTTTCTCATAGAAAATAATAAGGGAATAAGGGTGTAAGGACGCGATTAATAGCATCTCTACTAAGGGATCCTTTGGAAATAAGGGTTCTATGGATTTTTCACACAATTCCCGGTAGAACCCTAAAAATAAAGGGTCGCAATGGAGCAAAATTTTTTAAATTTTTTCAAAAATGCCGACTTTATGGACAAACACTAATCACTAATCACTAATCACTATTCCACTATTCACTATTCCACCAGTTTATCGTAATCGGTTTCGAGCGGTTGATTTCTCAGAAAATCGAAGAGCGTTGTTCTTCTGATAGCATAATAATATTCCCAGTATCGACTCATTGCCGAAACATATTCGATAACAGCATTATCGCGTGCACGCTGAGCGTTATCCATTTCGGTGATGTCAATTTTGTCAATTTTATATCGCTGCATCGAGATAGCGTATCTGTTGCGGGCGATGGTATCGGCTTTTGCAGTAATCTGCAACTGAGTATATTGCATGTTATACTGTTTGACCTGCATAATCACGCCCTGCTCAAAATCGGCAAGGGCTTGCTGGATGCGTACTTTTTCCATTTCCTGATTCGATTCGGCCATTTTTATCCGTCCTCGACCTCTGCCCCAGTCGAGAATAGGTATTCGCAACGACAGCCCTACTCGTTCCATATCGCCGGGTTTTTTGTAGGCTTCGGGGATTGTGCCCGACTGACCCTGCATTCCCGATCGCTGGTTGAGACCGAACTGCACCGAGAGGTCGGCATTGAAACCGTTCTGCGATTTTACCTGCGCCACAGTACGTTGCGCCTCTATCAGCTGACGCTCGTATGCCAGAATTTGCGGATTGTTTTCTTTGGCAAGTTCAACAATACGGTCGATATCGAGCATAACTTTCGGAACATCAACGGGTATCACAATAGTTATGTTTACCGATTCGTTGAAGCCGAGAAACGAGCGCAGCCTGTTTTTCGAGGTTTCGAGGTCGAGCAGCGACTGATTGAGGCTGGCGCTGGAACTCACATAGTTGTATTCCGACTGTAGCATGTCGTTTTCGCCAATAGTGCCAATATTGTAGCGTCCGCGCGCTATGCGAAAGAGCGAATCGTTGTTTGCTTTGTTGAACTCGCTGATTGCGACCCGCTGCTGAGTGTTGGCAAGATTGAAAAAATAGTTGATGGCGGTGAGCGTAACCTGTTCCATTGCCATGAGATAGTTCTTTTTAGCCTCTTCGTATCTGAGTGGCTCTATTTTCCTGTCCCATTTATACGCATTGATCCCAAACAGCGACTGGCGGTAGGCGATATTTATCGGTGTGCTGACATACTGATGATATGCGTTGCCGCCGAAATTGTCCGTCCGTCCCAAATCCGAGCCTATCGAAAGGTTGCCGCCGGTGAGCGGAACACCCTGTTCGACACTGAGAGCGGTGGACATTCGACTCGAAAAATCCTGATGATAAACATAAGTACCGTCGGGCTGCTGGACGGCGGTCATGGCACGCGAAAAATTAGGCAAAGTTGCTGCAAATACCAGACTTGGCAAAGAATTTGTCCTGTAAGTTTTATTTTGCCAGTAACTTGCGCGGAACGAGTGCTTTGCCTGTATTGCCGCCAGCGACTGTTCCTTTGCCAAAGCAATAACTTCGTCGATTGTGAGAGTCAAATTGTTCTGCGCCGCCAGCCCTCCATGCAAGCCGGTCAAAATTAAAGTAAAAAGTAAAAATACTCTGTTCATTCTTCTCTGTGTTAAATTTTATTTACTGTTTCGATGCTTTATTCTCTCAAATCCACTATTGTAATATCCTGATATTTATTTACATCGAAAACAAACTCGCTGTCATTGGGCAGTTCGATATCCGCCGAATGGCTGTTGATTTTTATGGTATAGTGAACGCCGTCCTTGCCCACATATTTTATACTGTATGGCATCTGGCGTTTTTCATCGATTCTTGCTCTGATATAGGCGTATGGCGTTTTCAAGTCGCGGGGATAGAAGTCTATTTCCGTCAAATCGATACCATCCTCCATCACCTTGCCCTTCAAACTTTGCTTGAAATTTTTGCGGTCGCCGGTAATAAAACCGATTGGATTGACCATAAAATCGTCTGTTTCGGGGTCGGCAAGCGAAATCACAACCTCTTTTTCCTGTTTCAGATACTGCCATTGCGTGATACTGTCGCAGTAGAATTCAAGATTTGCCGTTGTCATCCTGAATTTTTTCCCTTTGGTCAGCACCTTGCCGTATTGCAGTTCGGAAGTCTGCTGCTGAGTATCTTCTGTGCGCACCGTATATTCAAAATACAGACATTTGAACGAGGATATTTTTTTCGACAGCCGGTTAAGGATTTCATCAACACTGTCTCTGGCAACAAGACTGAGAGGCAACAGCATCAGTATGACGGCAATAGATTTTCTCATTTCTGCGATACTTTGCCGTCGAGCGACACAATTGAAACGTTTTTGAATTGAATTTCTTTGCCTTCGCTCTGCAATCCGATATGACCGCTCTGAATGCGACTGGTTGCCCGATTTTGATATTCGCCGTTAATAAAAATCGTAATTTTACCGTCTTCGACAATAATAATTGCTTCGTTCCATTCGCCAACGGGTTTTTCGCTCGATGCGTTCATTTTCTCGATTTTAGGAAAGGCGGGACGACCTTCGGGCGGAGCTTTGTACTCTTTCAAATCGGAGCCGCCAAGCATCACCATATCACCGGCTTTGCCTGCCGCCAGCTGACATTCGATGGCGCGGGGAAAAGGGTTTTTCGGCTCGTCGAGCGTAAGAAATATGCCGCTGTTTGTTGCCTCGCCATACCATCGCCACGATACTTTCAGAATATAGTTGCGATATTTTTTCTGCGAATACATGTAACCAAGTGTACCTTTGACATGTATCAGTCCGTCGCGGACAGTGAAAACGCTGTCGGCAGGCACGGAATTTTTATCAACAACAAAATTCCACCCCGACAAATCTTTGCCGTTAAACAGTTCGATTTTCTGTGCAATCGATGCCTTTGAAACAAACAACAAGGCGCAAAAACAGGCTGTAAATATATGTAATCTATTCATAATATTAATATTGTACATAAATATATTCGTATAAAACGACTGCAAATATAATTAAAAATCAGAAAACAGAGAAAATTTGGCTAAATTCGTAATTCGTAATTTCTTTTTTCAACCTCAAAAATTGATTTTGTTATTAAAAAAATAAGTTCTAATTTTGCGTCTCGGTAATGATGCCGAAAATTTGAATAATATTTATGTATATTTAAGATTATTAAATATTTATCCTGATGGTTTTCGAGTTTTTGTAGAGCAAAAAATCAACAGAAATACTCCAAAAACCTGAACATGGAACGTTGATTTGAAATTAAACTTTATAAATTATTATTGAATATGAAAAAATTATTATTATTTGTATGTGTTTTGTGTAGCCTTGCCGCCTGCACCGAAAAACGTCCCGCCCTCGTCGAACGTCCTGTTTTTGAGGTCTGGAACATGGGAACGCTCGAAATCGACAAGATTGAAATGAGCGATTCGGCAACGATTCTTTATATCGACGCCTTTTTTCGTCCGAAAAACTGGATTAGGATTAGCAAAGAAACCTATATCCGTGAAAGTGGAACGGACGATAGACTGCAGATTACCAAATCGGAAGGGATTGGTTTGGACGAGGAATTTTATATGCCCGAATCGGGACAAACCTCTTTTAAACTGTTTTTTCCGCCACTCAAACCCGACATTGTCAAAATTGATTTTATTGAAAGCGATTGTCCCGATTGTTTCAAAACATGGGGTATTCACCTCATGCCCAGCGCAAAACTCAAAATCGACCCCTTACCAGAAAAAATCAAAACGCCGCAACCGCTCAAACCCTTGCCTCCGCCAGATTTCAGCATCAAAAAAACGCGCATCACCGGCAAAATATCGGGCTATCGCGAGGATCTGGGAATATCTACAAATCTATATTTAAGCAATTTAATGGCAAGCAATGATGAAACCTCAATAAATTTGCCCATTGCGGCAGACGGAACCTTTTCGGGCGAGGTTTCCGGCTTCGCTCTCAGTACCGTAAGCAATTCTGTTCTAACAGGAAGATATCCATTGAGTTCGCAGATACTGATTCCGGGCGAAACGCAGGAAATATTTATCGACCTGAAAAAGAAAAACCGTCGAGAAGCCCGCTATCGCACCGACAAAGAACCGGGCGATTCTGCTTATATCTTTATATCAAGCGAATACTTTTCTCAGGAAGATATAAAAACAATCAACTCTCAGAAAGGTAAATATTTCGACTATGAGTCTGTGCTTGAAAAACGTAAGGACATGACGCCTGATGAATATAAAGCATGGGTGCTGGAACAACTGAAACAGACAGTGGAAAAATTGCCGTCGGGGTTGTCGGACAATGGTAAACTTTTTTGTGTAAACACTTTAAAATTCAATGCAATACAATTGCTTTTCGCATACAATAATATAAAGAGTTACGCATATAAAGAAGCAAACAAAGACAACAAAAACGCCCCCGAATACAAACCGGAAAAACTTGATGACTCATATTATTCGTTTCTTGGCGAACTTCTCGACGATTATATGGCTTATCTGGGTAATTATTCTTATACTGTTGAAGACCTTGTATATAGATTTGTCGAGCCAAAAGATCAATCCATATCTGTATCCGAAAGATTTACCCGATTCAAAGACCGGCTCAAACCAATGTTGGGAGGCAAGGACAAAGGTATTCTGTTCGATGTAGCTCTGATGCAGATGTATAACGCGCAAATTCAACAGGCACAATTTTTTACTGATACAGATAAACAGTCAATTCGCCAAGCCTTCAACCATGTTCCCTCCATTGCCGATTCGCTGATTGCCGACAACGATCGCACGCAAATACTGCTCGAATCGAAAGGCACTCCCGAAAGCCCTATTCGCGAAACACCCAAAGTAAGCAACGAAAAATTGTTCGACGAAATTCTTTCTAATTATAAGGGCAAGGTTGTACTGGTCGATTTCTGGGCAACATGGTGCGGTCCATGTCTTTACGGACATAAACTTTTTTTGCCGCTGAAAGAGGAGTTTAAGGGTAAAAACGTTGTATTTCTCTATCTCACAGGCGGAAGCTCGCCCTTAGTTACCTGGCGTAAAATGCTTCCAACCATTCACGGCGAACATTACAAAGTTACCGATGAACAGTGGCGGTACTGGAGTCAAATATTTGAAATTGAAGGTATTCCAACCTATTTTGTTATTGATAAAGAGGGCAAACGCATCTATCGACATACAGGAGTCCCCGCACTTGAAACCATCAAAAAAGAAATTGAAAAGGCGCTTTGATTTTTGTGAATGAAAAAAAAATCAGTACTTTTGCGGCGCAATTTTTAAAGAAAAAAAGAGATGGCAAGATATATTCATTTTGACTGGGCAATGAAGCGCATGTTGCGCGATAAAGCCAATTTTGATGTTCTGGAAGGTTTTCTGACTACGCTTCTCGATAGAAAAATAAAAATAGAACATCTGCTTGAAAGCGAAGGTAATAAGGAGCACGAAACCGACAAATTTAACCGTGTCGATATCATTGCCCGCGATGAAGAAGGTGAGACGTATATTATTGAAATACAGAACACTTATAAACTGGACTATTTTCATCGCATGTTATATGGAGTATCGAAATTTGTAACGGAAAACATTTCACAGGGACAGCAATATGACAATGTGAAAAAAATATATTCGATAAACATAGTATATTTTGAAATTGGACAGGGTAAAGATTATGTTTATCACGGATATACGGAATTTCGTGGAATTAACGACAATAATGATATCCTCCGGTTGTCGTTAAGTCAGATAGAATCGTTTGGCGCAGGGAAGTCGAAAGCCCGCCTGAAACCCGGCGATCTAATGCCCGAATATTACATTCTGCGCGTAGAAGATTTTGACAAAAAAGCCGTTACGTTTCTGGACGAATGGATATCCTTCCTTAAAACAGGCGATATTCCGGAGACTGCCCGCGCCCCCGGACTGCCCGAAGCCCGCAACAAACTTATTCTGGATCAAATGAGTGAAGATGAACGTCGAGTATATCTTCAACATATTGAAGATAAGGATGATGAGTACAAAGCAATGTACAGCAACCTTGCTCAAGGACGCGCGGAAGGACACGCGGAAGGCGAAGCCATCGGGTTGCAAAAGGGCGAAGCCATCGGGTTGCAAAAAGGCGAAGCCATCGGGTTGCAAAAAGGTATAGAACAAACTGTTATTACAGGTTATCGCAATGGTTTTTCGGTTGAGCAAATTGAAGTCTTTTGCGGGTTGAGCCAAGAACAAATTCTTGAAATAATCAAGTCGCACAAAGATTTATAACAACCGCCTTAACTTTTTTTGAGGAGTCATGAAAATTTATGCTGTAAAATAGAGAGTAACCCTCGATGCACAATCGACCTGTTACCTGTTACAAAAATCAGCAAAATCATACGAAAATCTCAGTTCTGACCAGAATTGATTTTTTCGACCCGTTTTCGACCCGAAAACGGGTTTCGCGGAGAGGCTTTTTTTGAAAATTTTTGTGAAAAAATCGAAAATGAAACGCTTTTTTGAGGCTCTGAGGTAAATAAATTTGCATTTAAAAAAAGCAATAAATCAGGTATTTAAAAAAAAATATTCAGATGATTTGTATTATCTAAAAGATTTTTTCATACATTTACAAAAAATTTTAAACATAAAAATGATAGATTTTAACATATTTTTTAAACGTTGATTTTATGGAAAAAAACAGTAACATTTCGAGACGGAAATTTTTGGGAACGGGTTTGGCTGCCGCCGCCGTTCTGACCGTCGTGCCACGCCATGTGCTTGGCGGAGCAGGTTTTATTGCACCAAGCGACCAGATTACTCTTGGCTTTATTGGCACAGGCAAACAGGGACGCGGCTTATTTCACGCCTTTGCCTCGCGTGCCAAAGTGATTGCCGGCAGCGACGTCGATTCGCGCAAACTAAACAAATTTAAGGAGGAGGTTGAAGCGACGGCGAAAAAATCCGGCGCCTCGGCAAACGGGCTGAAACTCTACAAAGACTTCCGCAAGCTCCTTGCCAACAAAGAAATCGATGCTGTGGTTATTGCCACCCCCGACCACTGGCACGCAATTAACGTGATCGAAGCCGCCAAAGCAGGCAAGGACATTTACTGCGAAAAACCCTATTCGCACAGCATCGAAGAAGGCAGGCTCATGGTGAAGGCTGTTGAAAAATACAAACGTATTAATCAGACCGGTAACATGCAGCGCTCGTGGAAAGACTTCCGCATCGCCTGTCAACTCGTTCGTAATGGACATATTGGCGATATTAAGGAAGTGAAAGTGTGTTGCGGTCCGCCGCCCAAAAAATGCGACCTGCCGGCAGAACCCGTTCCCGCCAATCTCGACTGGAATATGTGGGTCGGTCCCGCCGAATATCGCGAATTTAACGCAACCCTCTCTCCGCCTCTCGAAGTAGATATCTTCCCGCATTGGAGAAACTACAAAGAGTATGGCAACGGAATGACCGCCGACTGGGGCGCTCACATGTTCGATATCGCCCAATGGGGGCTTGGAATGGACGACAGCGGTCCGGTCGAAATTTATCCGCCCGATTATAAAGAGTATAAACATCTTACCTTTGTTTATGCCAATGGAGTGCGAATGACGCACGAAGATTTTGGTCGCGGCTATGCCGTCCGATTTATCGGCTCAAAAGGTATGATTGACATTAGTCGCGGTTTTTTCGACACACTGCCGGCAAATTTGAAAACTCATGAGTTTTCCGCCAGCGAAATCAAACTGTATGAAACCCAAGACCATTATCATAACTGGCTCGACTGTATCAAAACCCGTCAGCAGCCCATTTCGACTGCCGAAATCGGACATCGTACCGCCACCGTTTGTTTCCTTACCAATATCGGTTACGAACTGCAACGTCCTCTGAAATGGAATCCCGAAAAAGAAGAATTTCTGAACGACGACGAAGCCAACAAACTGCGGTCGGGCTATCTCCGTAAACCATGGTCGATGAAAATATAAATTAAGTATAAATATTACATATATATAAGGTATCATGAAAAAAAATACTATGAACAGACGCCGATTTTTAGGTTATTCGGCATTGGGACTGGCAGGGCTGACCATTGTGCCGCGCCACGTTCTTGGCGGAGCAGGTTTTATTGCTCCAAGCGACAGAGTTGTTATGGGCTGGATTGGATTGGGACGGCAAGGCTGTTCCGATTTTGCCGCCGCCTCGGGCTGTGCTGGCGTTCAGGTTGTTGCCTGCTGCGATGTGGAATCTATCAAACGCGAACGTTTCAAACGTCGAGTCGAAGCCTGGCAAAAAAAACAAAACCTGCCGCAACGTTGCGATGTGTATGAATTTTATGAAGATTTGCTCGAACGCAAGGATATCGACGCCGTTGGCGTTGCTACTCCCGACCATTGGCACGCTCTGATTTCTATCGACGCCTGCAAAGCAAAAAAAGACGTCTATCTCCAAAAACCTCTGACTTTTACCGTTACCGAAGGCTTGGCTCTGGTAAAGGCTGTGCGCCACAACAGAATTGTGTTGCAGGTTGGAAGTCAGCAACGCTCGTCGGCAGAATTTAAGCAAGCAATTGAAGTTGTTCGCAATGGCGGCATTGGACATGTTGAAACCATTTATGCCAAAGTAGGCGACCCACCCAAACCATTCGACCTCCCCCAAATGCCTATCCCTGAAACACTGAACTGGAATCAGTGGCTGGGTCCGCTCAATGAAGAAAAATTGCATTATCACCCCGACCTTTGCCCTCCAATAACCCTCGAACCGGAAAAAAACGAGGATAACTGGGGCGCTTGGCGCTGGTATTGGGAAACAGGCAACGGATTTACCGCCGACTGGGGCGCTCACATGTTCGATATTGCGCAAGCCGCTATTGGAATGGACGGTTCGGGTCCCTCCGAATTTATCCCCAAAGGATACGGCGACGCACAGTATCTCACCATGAAATACCAAAACGGTATTGTGATGACCGAACAACCTTTCCGCAAAGAAGGCGGTCAGGGTATCTGCTTCAACGGCACAAAAGGCTGGCTGAAAGTATCCAGAGGCTATATCGAATGTTCCGACCCCAAACTCCTTGCCAAAGAAGAAAAGAAAGTTGGCGCAGGTGAATTTGAACGCAGTCCGGGGCACATGCAGGACTTTATCAACTGTATCCGCTCACGCAAAAACCCAATAGCCCCCGTCGAAGTTGGCTGCAGCACCAATACGCTTTGTTGTATTGCCAATATCGCTGTCGATTTGAAACGTCCGGTAAAGTGGGATCCCGCAACACTGAGTTTTGGCGACGACAAGGAAGCCGCCAATCATCGACTTTACAAATATCCGTATCGTAAACCCTATTCGCTTGATTATGAAGAATACGGAATATGAAATATCAATCAAAATGAAAATTTGTATAACAAGATAAAAAATCAAATATGAAAAAAAATATTGATAAAAATATCAGCAGAAGACAGTTTATAGGAACAGGACTGATGGCGGCTGCCGCCCTGACCATTGTTCCACGCCACGTTCTGGGCAAAGGCTTTCTTGCTCCAAGCGACCAAATTACCCTCGGATTTATTGGTGCCGGCACACAGTCGCGCCATCTGGTGGGCGAATTTGCACGTCGCGCCCGCGTTATTGCAGGCTGCGACGTCTATGCCGGAAAACTCGAAAATTTTAAATCGCTAACCGAACAATTGTACGAAAAAGCAGGCTCGTCTGCAAAAGGCTTCAAATCCTACGTCGATTTCAGAGAACTGCTGGCAAACAAGGAAATCGACGCTGTGGTTATTGCCACTCCCGACCATTGGCACGCAATTAACGTTATCGAAGCCGCCAAAGCAGGCAAGGACGTTTTTTGCGAAAAACCCTATTCGCACAGCATCGAAGAAGGCAGGCTCATGGTGCAGGCAGTTGAAAAATACAAACGTATCAATCAGACCGGCAACATGCAACGCTCGTGGAAAACTTTCCAAAAAGCCGTGCGATTAGTGCGCAGCGGATATATTGGCGATATAAAGGAAATAAAAGTACATGTTGGACCGCCGCCAAAAAAATACGACCTCAAACCCGAAACACTGCCCGCCGGGCTCGATTGGGAATTGTGGATCGGTCCGGCCGAATTTAACGAGTTCAACTCCGAACTTGCGCCCGTGCCCACAAAGCACGTCTTTCCCAACTGGCGCAATTACCGCGAATACGGAGCAGGAATGACCGCCGACTGGGGCGCTCACATGTTCGATATTGCACAGTGGGGCTTGGATAAGGACAATAGCGGCCCGATTGCAGTTTATCCGCCCGACAAAGATCACAAATATTTGACCTTCCTGTATGAGAATGGCACGGTGATGACACACGAAAATTTTAGTCGCGGCAACGGAGTGCGCTTTATTGGAACAAAAGGCGTGATTGATATCAGTAGAGAATATCTGGAGTCGATGCCCGGAAATCTTGTCAATCACGAATTTACCGACAAGGACGTGAAACTGTATGAATCCAGCGACCATTATCAAAACTGGCTCGACTGCATCAAACAACGCCGCCAACCAATTTGCACCGCCGAAATCGGTCATCGCACGGCAACGGTCTGTTTCCTTGCAAATATTGCCTACGAACTGAAACGCCCCCTGTCGTGGAATCCTGTAACCGAAGAATTTGCCTGCGACGACGAAGCAAACAAAATGCGTTCGGGGTATGTACGAAAACCATGGAGTCTGACAATATGAAAATAAAAAATCTCATTTTGACGCTCTGTATGCTGGCATGTTTGCCAGCATGGGCAAAAGACCCGATACGGGTGCTGGTTGTAACCGGTCAGAATAACCACTATTGGCGCCAAAGTACAAATATTTTGGTAGGATATCTCAATCAAAGCGACCTGTTTAAAGCCGACGTAGCAATCAGCCCGCCCGAAAAAGGCAATATGGAAATATTTAAACCGAAATTTTCGGACTACAAGGCTGTGGTGCTCGATTATAACGGCGACGCATGGTCGGACGAAACCAAAGCCGCTTTTCTGGAATACGTCAAAAACGGCGGCGGAGTGGTTGTTTATCACGCCGCGAACAATGCTTTTGCCGACTGGCGCGAGTTCAACGAAATAATCGGGCTCGGCGGCTGGGGCGGACGTAACGAAAACAGCGGTCCGTATGTCTATTATAAAGACGGTAAACTGGTTCGCGACGAATCGAAAGGGCATGGCGGCAGTCATGGAACATTTCATTCCTACAAGGTGAAAACCATTGTCAAAGACCATCCCATAACCAAAGGGCTACCCGAAATTTGGACACACGCCCCCGACGAACTGTATGACCGACTGCGCGGACCGGCGCTGAATTTGACCGTTCTGGCAACGGCATTTTCGGCAAAGGACACCAGAGGCACCGACCGCGACGAGCCTGTGCTGATGACCATCAGCTGGGGTAAAGGACGGATATTTCATACCGTACTCGGACATGCCGGCGCAAGCCTTTCAAACTCGGCAATCGAATGTCCGGGCTTTATTGCCACCTTCCTGCGAGGTACGGAATGGGCGGCAACAGGTAAAGTTACACAAAAAGTTCCCGCCGATTTTCCAAAACAGTAAAAAATTTGTAATCAATTTTATGTATAACCATTATTAAATATTTTTTTGAATATGAAAAATTTGTCTTTTGCGGCAGGCTCGGCATACACAGCGCTGCTCGCATTTATTATCGTTTGTATCGATAACGTACTCAAACCCCACATGCCTCTTGGCGGCGGCAATGGATTTACTTACATAGCCTTCGTTGCTTGGGCAGTCTATTTCTTTTCGGGCTGTACGCTGAAAGGCGGTATCCGCGCCGCAATCGGCTATGTGATTGGTATAACGTTCTCTATCGGAATAATGCTACTCGCCGGCGCACTCGGCTGTCTCGGCTGTTTTGCCGTCCCCACAGCAGTGTTTGTGGTCGTATTTCTGGTACTCTATCTCGAAAAAGTTCCATGGATCGACCTCATTCCAGCAATGTTTGTAGCCTCCGGATGCTATTTCGGTATCATGACCTACGTCCCCGACGCCCAATTCTGCACAGCCGCAACGGTTGAAATTATCTACGGCTTTATCGGTTTGCTCTTCGGATGGATAACCATCACAGGAAAAGGCTGTATCGAAAAACTGTTCGCAAAAAAACAGTAAGCCAGCAAAAAAAAAAGGGGAAATCTTTTGCAAAAGATTTCCCCTTTTTTTGTTTTGCTGATTTTTGTGATTTGTTTGCTCAGCCTGACCTCTGACCACTAAAAAAACTCAAAATTTTTGCTGCAAATCGAAAAATGTGTAATTTTGGCGCTTTAAAAATGCTGAAAAGAACAGAATAAAAATGTTAAAAGAAATTGATAAACATAATTTTATATCGATGTTCGACTGTGCGGAAACATACCATTTTTGCATCAATAACGGTCTGTATATACAATGACGTCCATATAAAATTATCAAAAACAGGAATAAAAATTATTTAATTAATGGAAAGAATTAGAGTTCGTTTTGCTCCCAGTCCGACGGGAGCGTTGCATATAGGCGGAGTGAGAACAGCCTTATTCAACTACTTGTTTGCCCGAAAAAATGCCGGCGATTTTATACTGCGTATCGAAGACACCGACTCGTCGCGATATGTTGAAGGCGCCGAACAGTATATTATCAACGCCCTGAAATGGTGCGGATTGAAATTTGATGAAGGCGCAGGAATTGGAGGTCCGCACAGCCCGTACCGTCAGTCGGAACGCAAACACATCTACCAACAATATGCCGAACAACTTGTTGATGACGGATTTGCATACTATGCTTTCGATACGTCCGAAGAATTGGAAAACGCCCGAACTGCCGGCGACGCCAACGGAAATACCTTTGTGTACAATTATACCACGCGCAACAGCATGAAAAATTCGCTGAGCCTGCCCGCCCATGAAGTCCAGCAATATAAATTGCAGACAAACAACTGGGTAATCCGCTTCCGAATACCTGTCGATACCACCGTTTCGGTGGACGACTTGGTGCGTGGAAATGTCTCCGTCAATACTTCTGTGCTCGACGATAAGGTTTTATGGAAAAAAAACGATGAACTGCCAACCTATCATCTGGCAAATATTGTTGATGACAAACTGATGGAAATCACACACGTTATACGCGGCGAAGAATGGCTACCCTCGCTGCCGCTACATATACTTATCTATAATGCATTTAAATGGAAACAACCCCAATTCGCCCATTTGCCGCTGCTGCTCAAACCCGACGGCAAAGGCAAACTGAGCAAACGCGATGGCGACAAATTAGGTTTCCCCGTTTTTCCACTGAAATGGACTGCCCCAGATGGCGAAATATCAAGAGGATACCGCGAAGATGGATATTTCCCCGAAGCGCTAATCAATTTCCTTGCTCTGCTGGGCTGGAACGCCGGCACAGAGCAAGAACTGTTTTCGATGGACGAACTGATACGCCAATTTGACCTTGAAAGAGTGGTCAAATCAGGAGCAAAATTCAATATCGACAAGGCTAAATGGTTTAATCAGCAATATTTGAAAACAAAAAAGAACGAAGAACTTGCTGCCCTCTATATGCCTGTTTTGCAGGAAAAAGGACTAAATCCGCCGCCACGATATGTAGCAAAAGTATGCGGGCTGATAAAGGAACGAGCAGTTTTTGTATCCGATTTTTGGGATTTATCGTACTATTTTTTCATGACGCCGGAAAATTACGACGATAAAGCCGTCAAAAAATACTGTAACGACACATCGTCCGATATTTTGACCTCCATTTCCGACATTCTGTCGGGCATCAGCGATTTTTCCGCCGAAAAAACCGAGCAGGCAATTCATTCATGGATAGAGTTGCAGGGCATGAAAACCGGCGCAGTGATGAACCTCTTCCGGTTGGCAATAGTAGGCGCCAGCATCGGACCTTCGATGTTCGATATCATTACGCTGATAGGAAAAAAAGAAACGCTGTTTCGGTTGGAAACTTTTTTGTGGTTCATCCAGCACTGAAAATCGTCATCCTCCGAAAACCAACAAGTTGTGTTTATCGGAAATGCATAATATCGCCGTCCTGCACAACGTATTCCTTGCCTTCGACGTTGATTTTGCCCGCATCGCGACAAGCCGCTTCCGAGCCGCAGGCAACATAGTCGTCGTAGCGGATAACTTCGGCGCGGATAAATTTTTTCTCAAAATCGGAGTGAATTATGCCGGCAGCCTGAGGCGCTTTTGTTCCTTTGATATAAGTCCATGCATGCGCCTCCTTTGGACCGGCGGTAAAATATGTTTCCAACCCCAACAATTTGTAAGCGGCTTTTATCAAGCGTGATACGCCCGACTCTTCGAGCCCGGTTTCGGCAAGAAACATCTGTCGCTCTTCGTAACTGTCGAGTTCGGCAATTTCCGATTCGATTTTTGCAGCAATAACCAGTATTTCCGCATCTTCGCTTGCCACCGCCTCTCTAAAACGTTCAACGTGAGCGTTACCGTTCACAGCGCTTGCCTCGTCCACATTGCACACATAGAGAACGGGTTTGTCGGTAAGCAGAAAAAATTCGGCAGCAATTTTTCTGTCCTCTCTATTGTCGAGCCACACTGTTCGGGCAGATTTGCCCTGAACCAGCGCCTCTCTGTATTTTTGCAGAATATCGTATGCGCGTTTCGCCGTTTTGTCGCCCGTCTGCGCCTGTTTTACCACCTTGTTGATACGCGCCTCCACCGTTTCCAAATCTTTTATTTGCAGTTCGATATCGATTATTTCCTTGTCGCGGACAGGATTGACCGAGCCATCGACATGGGTAACGTCGCCATCGAAACAGCGAACAACATGAATAATAGCGTCGGTTTCCCGAATATTTGCCAGAAATTTGTTACCCAAGCCTTCGCCACGACTGGCGCCTTTCACCAGCCCTGCAATATCGACAATTTCGACCGTTGCGGGAACAATTTTCTGTGGATTAACTATTTCCACAAGTTTATTTAAACGCTCATCGGGTACGGTGATAACGCCTACATTGGGTTCGATTGTACAGAAAGGAAAATTTGCCGCTTGCGCCTTTGCGCTCGACAATGAATTGAAAAGGGTTGATTTGCCTACATTGGGCAGCCCCACTATTCCACATTGTAATGCCATAAACAATAATTATATATAAAAAAAAAGGGTAAGCTACTCGTATCGCACCGCTACAACTGCCTACCTTTGCTGCCTTCCGACCCTGGAGGATTTGGCAGGAGCTGGTCGTACGAGACTTACCCTTAGGGTGATTGAGGGGAGTCGAACCCCCGACCTTCAGAGCCACAATCTGACGCTCTAACCAAACTGAGCTACAACCACCGTGTTGTAAAAAATCGCACAAAAGTAGATGATTTTTTTTATTTACAAAAATTATTTTTATTATTTGCTGATTATCAATAATTACCAACAGACAAACAAAGGCTCTCAAGAACGAAAAACAACATTTTTGATTGACGATTTCTGATTTTTGATTTTTGATTGACGTCCTGCGGCGGCATTGTCTGAACTGTGTTTTCAGGAAGATTTTTGTGATTTTTATCTGTCAATCTATTTTACTGACCACTAAACAAAAAGAAACAGACTGAGCGCCATGAGCAGCATTCCCGAAACCAATCCGGCTATTGATACATGGTGTTTGCCATATTTGTGGGCGCTGGGAAGCAGTTCGTCGAGCGAGATAAAGACCATTATTCCCGATACTGCCGCCATTATTATACCTTCCATTGCGGGCGTCCAAAGCGTCATTAAAAAAACGTAGGCAATCAGAGCGCCCAAAGGCTCGGACAAGCCCGACAGAAACGAGTAGGTAAAAGCCTTGCGCCGGCTGCCCGTTGCATGATAGATTGGCACCGACACGGCTATCCCTTCCGGAATATTGTGAATGGCAATGGCTACGGCTATTGGAATGGCAACGTCGAGCCCGTTGAGAGCCGAGGTGAAGGCGGCTATGCCTTCCGGAAAATTGTGGAGCGTGATAGAAACGGCAACTATTATGCCGGTACGTTGCAGTTTTACCTTGCCGTCCATGTCTTCCAATCCGCGTATTTCGTGCGGATTGGTGGCTTCGGGCACAAGAAAGTCGATAACGGTAATCAGCCCCATGCCTCCAAAAAAGCTCAAAATCAAACAGAGCATACCCTGTTTGTCGCCGTAAATATCAGCCAGCAGAGCGCCGGCATGGGGCATCATATCCATAAAGGAAATATAAATCATGACGCCCGCCGAAAAGCCGAGCGAGGCGCAGAGAAAAGTGGTATTTGTGCGGCGGGCAAGCAGCGAAATAAGGCTGCCTATGCCGGTCGAAAGACCTGCAATCAGCGTAAGAAGTATGGCTATGCCAACGTTTTCGGTATTCATCATATTAATCGTCAATCAAAAATCGTAATTAAATCATTCTGATTTGTATGTTATGCGAATGCAAGGCATGTTTGAGGTCGGCGATTGACAAAATTCCGAAATGGAAAATTCCGGCGGCAAGAGCTGCGCTCGCTTCGGTTTGGCGAAAAACGTCGATAAAATCTTCAATCCGACCTGCTCCGCCGGAAGCAATTACCGGAATATTGAGCGTTGTGCTCAGAGCGCCGGTAATGTCAAGAGCAAAGCCTTCGCGCGTGCCGTCGTTATTCATCGAAGTCAGCAAAATTTCGCCGGCGCCCAGCCGTTCCACCGTCGTAGCCCATTCGAGAGTTTCGAGTTCGACGGGCGTACGTCCGCCGTTGATATATACTTGCCAGCGATTGCCGTCAAATTTTGTATCGATGGCAACCACCACGCACTGACTGCCAAAGCCGGAGGCGATTTCGGCAACAAGTTCCGGACGGCGCACCGCCGCCGAATTGATGCTCACTTTATCGGCTCCGGCGCGGATAACCGCTTCGGCGTCGTCCACCGAATTAATGCCTCCGCCAACGGTGAAGGGAATATTTATCTGCTCGGCAATGCGTTCAACAAGGCGCACAAGGGTTTTACGCCGCTCGACGGTTGCCGTAATATCAAGAAAAACAAGTTCGTCGGCGCCCTGTTCTACGTATCGTTTGGCGAGTTCGACGGCGTCGCCTGCATCTTTCAAATCCACAAAATTTGTTCCTTTAACTGTTCTGCCATCCTTGATATCGAGGCAGGGGATAATGCGTTTTTTCAACATGGTTCAAATGGATTTATTCGAAGGTTATCTATCAAACGTATTTTGCCGGCATAAACCGCCACGCATATATATATATCGTTGGCGTCTGTCCATCTGCTAATTGGCTGAAGGGTTTCGCCGTCCACAATTTCAATATATTCGACTTTCAATGTGGCAGATTTGGATATTATAGTCGAGATTGTATCTTTAACTTTTTTCACTTCAATATTCGGTACAAATTCTGTTGCCAGCATCATTGCTTCGTGTATCAACGATGCATTTTCTCTATTTTCCGGCATCAGCAGTTTATTTCGGGAACTCATTGCCAGCCCGTTCGCTTCGCGCACAATTGGGGCGACAATAATTTTTGTGGGGATGTTCAGTTGCCTGACCATTTCTTTGATAATTACCGTTTGTTGAAAGTCTTTCTGTCCGAAAAAAGCCATGTCGGGATTAATAATGTCGAACAAACGACTGACAACCTGCGCCACTCCATTGAAATGCCCGGGTCGAAAAAGTCCTTCCATAACTTTGTCGAGCAAGCCGAAATCGAAAATTCTGGTATCCGGCTGCGGATAAATTTCTTTTTCCGAAGGGATGAAAACAAGGTCGCAGCCAGCCTCTTCAAGCATTTGGCAATCGGCTTCAATATCCCGCGGATAACGGTTGTAATCGTTCCTATCGTTAAACTGCGTGGGATTGACAAAAATGCTGACCACCGTAATATCGCACATCGACTTGCTCATTTCCACCAGCGATATATGTCCCCAATGCAAAGCGCCCATTGTGGGTACAAAACCTACGGTTTTTGCACTATCGATCCCCGCTTTTAATTCCGAAACTGTTAAAAATCTATTCATTATCATATATTTTTATTCTACAAATGTACGAAAAAAATATTATATGCAAATAAAACAGAGAAAAAGGTTGAAAAAAATATTTTGGAAAATTTATCGGATTTGTACTATATTTGCACCCTGATATATAAATGTGGACATGTTGTTATATAAATGTAAATCATGGAAATGAATGGAATAATTTCGCCTTCGATACTTAGTGCCGATTTCGGTAATCTGCAAAAATGCATCGAATTATTGAACAAAAGTAGCGCCGAATGGATACATCTCGACGTCATGGACGGGGTTTTTGTCCCCAATATTTCTTTCGGATTGCCGGTGGTGGAGGCAATTGCGCGGCTGACGGTGAAACCTCTCGATGTTCATCTGATGATTGTTAGCCCCGAAAAATATGTGGAAGCATTTGCCCGTGCAGGTGCAAATATTTTGACCATACATTGGGAAGCTTGTACCTATCATCATAATATGATACAGCACATCAAAACGTTGGGGCTGAAAGTTGGCATATCCATCAATCCCGCAACACCGGTAATGCTGCTCGAAAATATAATTGCCGATATTGATTTGCTCCTCGTAATGTCGGTCAATCCCGGCTTCGGAGGGCAAAAATTTATCCCCGAAACAATGAACAAAATCCGTCAGGCAAAAGAACTTATTCTCCGAAAAGGCTCGACGGCGCTCATCGAAGTCGATGGCGGCGTGAGCATCGACAATGCCGGCGAAATATTTGCCGCCGGAGGCGACGTCCTTGTTCTGGGCAACGCCATTTTCAGCGCCAATGACCCGATTGCCTATATCGAAAATTTAAAATCTCTAAAACAGTAATAGTTATGAATATATTATCGAAAATTATCAAATCAAGCCTTTTGCTTGCCCTTCTGGTGTTTTGCTCCGATATGCAAGCTCAGAAACAGACGCTTACGCCGGAACTGATTTTCAAACTTCGACAAGCAAACAATCCCGCAGAAATTGTTAAATGGATTGACAACAAGTCGTTTCTTGTGGTCAAACGGGACGACAAAACCTCGTATTTCAGGGTAACCGTCAAGGGCAAAACCACCGTAGAAACCGAAATTGATGAACAAGAATATCGGCAGTATTTTCCTAAAAATAGAATGGAAGTGAACAATGGCGATATATTTTTCGACAATAAACTGATTGTTGGCGGCAACAACCGTAATCCCGAACTCTCGCCCGACGAAAAATATATAGCCCATACCCGTAACAACGACCTGTATGTTACCCGTTTGGCGGATAAAAAAGAGTTCCGCCTAACTTCCGACGGCAGCAACGATATAATGAATGGATATGCATCGTGGGTTTATATGGAGGAAATACTTGGACGCCACACACATTACAGAGCATTCTGGTGGTCGCCCGACAGCAAAAACATTGCCTTTTTCCGCACCGACGATTCTCGCGTGCCGCTTTTTTCGATAACCGACAGCCCCGGACAGCATGGATATTTGGAAACAATCAGATACCCAAAGGTTGGCGACCCTAATCCCGAAGTGAAAATAGGAATAATCGACTGCGAAGGCAGCCGCCCACCCGTTTGGGCTGATTTTGACCCGAAACAAGATCAGTATTTCGGAAAACCCTATTGGACGCCATCGGGCAAAAATCTTTGGGTTCAATGGTCTAATAGAGAGCAGAATACATTGAAAATTTTTGAAGTCGATACCGCTTTGGGCAGCAAAAAAGAAATCTATGTCGAAACTCAAGATACGTGGATAGATATCGACCGCAGCAATACTGTCAATTTCCTGTCCGACGGCAATGTTATCATTGTGAGCGACAGGAGCAAACACACGCATCTCTATCTCCACGCCGCCGACGGTAAACTTATCAACCCCGTTACGCAGGGCGATTTTTCGGTACTCGATATAGTGAAAATTGACGAAAAAAATAAAACCGTGTATTTTACATGTTTTAAGGATAATATCGCCTGTCGGGATTTTTACAAAGCCTCTTTTGACGGAAAAAAACTGCAACGACTATCGTTTGGCGACTATACTCACGACGTGCGCCTGTCGCCCGCCGCCGAATATTTTGTTTCGACTTTCTCGAATGTCAAAACTCCTGTAAAATCATCGCTTTACAGCACCGATGGCAAACTTGTTACCCCACTTTACGATGCGCGCAATGAAGAGAACGAAAAATACGAATGGGCTACCACCGAACTTGTTACGGTAACAAGCGACGACGGTCGCTATAAACTGCCGATGCGCGTTACATATCCTCCAAAATTCGACAAATCGAAAAAATATCCGGTACTTGTGAGCGTTTACGGCGGTCCGGGCGCCATTACCGTCAATGAAGGCTGGACGGGCAACTCGACAATGCAGCACCTGTATGCCTGCGAAGGGCTGATTCAGGTTGCAATGGATCACCGTGGCAGCCGGCACTTCGGCAAGCGCGGACAGGACGAAATGTACCGTAATCTCGGCAAAGTCGAAATCATGGACTATTCGACCTGCGTCAAATGGCTGCTCGAAAACGCACAGGCAGACCCTGAACGAATATGTATCAACGGATTCAGTTATGGCGGATACATCACTTGCTATGCTCTGCTCACCGCCCCCGATCTCTTTACTCACGGCATTGCCGGCGGAAGCGTTACCGACTGGACGCTCTACGATGCTCCTTATACCGAGAGATTTATGGCACAACCGAAAAACAATCCCGAAGGCTACCGTCAGTCGTCCGCACTTGTCCACGCCAACAAACTGAAAGGCAAACTGCTGCTGACTCATGGATTGATTGACGAAAATGTTCATATACAGAATACTTTCCAGCTGGTCAGCGCATTGGAAGAAAACAAAAAATACTTCGATCTTGTTATTTATCCTTCGGCACGGCACGGCTATGGCGGCGTTAAAGGCGAACATTTCAGAAACTTGCAGATAAAATTTATCTACGAACATCTACTGAAAAAAAATCTGCCAGAAAACAATTTTTGATTGACGATTAGGGGTTGACGATTATTAACTATACGTTTTGAGTTATTTATCACATAATTCCACTCACCATGAAATTTATCGTTCTAACCCAACTTGCCAGATTTAACTCCTTTAAACTTCAAAATGAACAATAACATCTTCAAACTCCGCCAATGGCGATTATCCGACGCCGCTTCGCTTGCCGAAAACGTCAACAACATTGCGATTTGGAACAATCTTCGCGATTATTTTCCGCACCCTTACAGCGAAAAAGACGGCGAAACGTTTATTGCTGCGGTTTTACGCGGCGAAATGGGCATACAGCAGGCAATAGTGATTGATGGTAAGGCAGTTGGCGGTATCGGGGCTTTTCTGAAAACAGACGTCGAACGCATTACCGCTGAAATCGGTTACTGGCTTGGCGAAAAGTATTGGAACAGAGGCATTGTTACGCAGGCAGTTCAAGAATTTACGGAATATGTCTTTCTGAATTTGCCCGAAATACAAAAGATTTACGCTACTCCTTTCGACTTTAGTCTTGCCTCGCAAAAAGTCTTACAAAAAGCGGGTTTCAAGTGCGAAGCCATACTGAAACAGGCAGCAATAAAAAACGGCAAAATTGTTGACGAACATTATTACAGTTTTATAAAAACACGACATGAATAAGTTAAAAATAAAAATATGAACGATAAGGAATTACAAATAAGAAATGAATTTATATCCGACATACGAGGTATAATAGAAACCGCAAAAACCGGTGCGGTACGCAGTGTTGATTTTTCGCGCGTTCTGATGTATTGGAAACTCGGCGAAAGAATTGTTGTTGAAGAACAGGACGGCAAAGAACGCGCCAACTACGGCAGTTTTCTGCTGCAAAATCTGGCAAAACGTCTTGAACCGGAATACGGCAGCGGATTTTCGTATCGACAACTTGCTCGTGCAAGGCAATTTTACAGCACATTTCCAATTGTGTCCGCACTGCGGACACAATTCAACTGGTTGCAGTATAAACTTCTTATTCAGATGAATGACCCCGACAAGCGCGAGTATTACGAACAGGAAGCTCTGCACAATGCATGGACGGGGCGCGAACTGGAACGGCAAATCAATTCGGGACTGTACGAGCGTTTGCTGTTGAGCAACGACAAGGAATCGGTGTTGGCGGTTGCACGTCGCGAGCGGATTCCCGAACATCCGTCGGAGATAATCAAAGACCCGATGGTGCTTGAATTTCTCGGAATAAAACGTCAAGCCGCCTGTTATGAAAAGGATTTGGAAAGCGCCTTGATAGATAATTTACAGGATTTTCTGCTCGAACTCGGCAACGGATTTTCATTTGTCGCCCGTCAGCGGCGCTTGCTGCTCGAGGACGACGAATTTTCCATCGACCTGGTTTTCTACAATCGCCTCTTGCGCTGTTTCGTGATTTTCGACATAAAAACACGGAAAATCACACACACAGACATCGGACAGTTGCAAATGTATGTGAATTATTACGATCGCGAAGAGAAATTGCCCGACGAAAATCCGACAATCGGTATCCTGCTTTGCGCCGACAAAAATAATGCGCTGGTAAAATATTCGCTTCCCGAAAACAATAAAACGATTCTGGCAAGCAAGTATCAACTCTATTTGCCAACGGAAAATCAACTGATAGACGAAATGAAACGTGAACTGAAAAAATTCGAGGAGAACAGAGGACGAAAAAAAACTTAAATTTGTGTGTATTGTAAATTTCATATAAATTTGTGGTCTGTAATATAAAGGTAAAATTACTTTATGAGATTAAGTATCAGAGTTTTTTTGACAATTATTCCGTTAATATTTCTGGCAAAAAACCTGTTTTCACAGCAAACGCCCGATAAATATAAGATAGGACATCTGGCTTATCTTATTCATGTCGTCGAAAAAAATGAAACATTGAGAAAAATTGCGGCAACCTATCAGGTAACGGTTAAGGAAATTATGGATGTCAATACTATTGCCGACCCCGAGAAAATACGTGAGGGTGAAAGTATTGTTGTGCCCGATTATCGGGATTTTATCGACGCTTATCCGCGCGATAAATGGAACTACGAACTTTACAAAGTTGTTAAAGGCGATAAACTGAAAAGTCTTGCCAAAAAACATAAAATCACTGTCGATGACATTGTTAATGTCAATTGGCGTCTGGATAAACCGGTCGTGGGCGCTGTTATCCGTATCCCTGTTCCTAAAACCGGCGACAGTAACGAATCAATCCAGAAAACCGAACCGTCTCAAAAAAATGATAAAGAGAAAGATAATCGGGATAAAGACAGTAAAGAAAAAGAAAACAATCCTGCTCTGAATTTCAACTGGGGAGGTGGAAATCAAAAGGATAAAGACAAAAAAAATGAGGCTAAAAATGACGGAATTTCTGCGGCTGTCGATACGGAATATCGCGATTGCAGTACCTTCGTTTTCAAGCAGGGAATGACGTTTACCGTCGCTCTGGTTGTACCTCTCACCGGCGAGAATGGCGTTGCCAACCCGTCAGGCATGGCTTTTCTGCAAGGCTCGCTGATTGCCGTCAATGCACTGAAAGATGCGGGCTTGTCGGTCAATCTGAATGTTTTTGACGCCGGTAAACAAGGCAAAATCGACAAACTGATACAGTCGGACGAATTCCGGCGCTCAAATATCATCATCGCACCGCTGCTGCCCAATCTCAGCAAACTTGCGCAGTTTGCCAAAGACAACAAAATCAGCCTCGTTGTACCCTCCAGCAGCGAAGCCGGCAATATTCAAACCCTTATAGAATCAAATCCGTACCTTATATATATACCCGCAAACGCGGCGGCTCTCGACCGCAAAATTGTGGAAACTGCCCCTGCCGACAATGTTGTGCCGATACTGATTGTGCCGCCTCATCCCGACAGCGCAATGCTGGAAACATACAGGGCGAGGCTGAAAAAACGCTACGGGAAATTTACCGAACATGTTCATCTAATGACTTGGAAACCGGAAAATTTGCCATTTAAAACCCTGTTAAGTGAGGACAAGCATAACCGGATATACGTGTGCGCCGACAGTGAAGCCTACGTGTCGAACCTGCTTGTCGGTCTTAACATCGTGAAAGGCTATCCGTTGAGCGTATATGGTCGCGAAGTTTGGGGCAGATTTCATCTGATAAGCCGCCCACGTTATTTCGATGTAAATCTGCACATACCGCAGTCGCAATACATCGATTACAGAGACGAAAATACCAAACAGTTTGTCCGCCTGTATCGGGGCGCATACAATACCGACCCTGACACACATGCCTTTATGGGATACGATGTTTCGCACTATTTCCTGACGGCGCTGCAAAAATATGGACATACTTTTCAGGACTGTTTCAACGAATTTCACAGCACCATGTTACAGTCGCAGTTCAAGTTCTACCGCAATCAGCCCGGCAGCGGCTTTGTCAATGCCGGCTGTTTTGTGCTTGAATATACCACCGATATCGAAACCCGCAGGGAATGAGACGAAAAAAATTGAGCCGGCACGAGTATCGCAATGCCGTTATACTGTTTCTGATTGCGGTAACTGTTATTATGATTTTTGTCCCCGAAAGCGGCAGTTTCAAATATAAATTCACTCAGGGTCAGCAATGGCAATACGAAGACCTGTATGCACCGTTTGACTTTCCGCTCTATCGAACGGACGCGGAACTGACAGAAGAAAGAGAAAAAACGGCGCAACATTCGCCGCTGTGCTTTATTCTCGACACCTTGACAGTGGTCAGACAAATGAATGGCTTGCGGGAAAAACTCGACGCACAAGCCTTTGAACACCTGCTCCATCCGGTTGAAACGGTTTACCGGCGCGGAGTAATCGACAACGCAAAACTGCCGGAACTTGCCGCCACCCGTTCCATTGCCATCGTTAAAGGCAACACATACGAAGAAATCCCCGTGTCGGAACTGTTTACACCAACAAGTGCATACGAGTATCTGCAAAACTGCGCTCTGGAACAGCGCCTGCAACTCAACAGCCCCGACTTTGCACGCCTCCTTGTACCGAATTTACTGTTCGATGAAGCGCTCAGTTCCAAAATACGTCAAAAAAACCTCGATATGATACTCCCTACCGAGGGTCTGATAGGCGAGGGGACAAAACTGGTAGGCAACAATGAGGTCATAACACCCGAAACAGCCAAAATGCTGAACTCGCTGGAGAAAGAATACAGGAAAAACATGCTGCAGGGCAACCGTGCGCTGGTGTTCTTTGGTCGGCTGATACTGATTCTGATGTGCATGGCGTGTATCTTCACCCTGCTTGTGGTTTTCCGCTCGACCATGCTTGGCGAAACCAAATGCATAGTATTTATTGTGATGCTGCTGATGACGTTTATCATTCTTGCCATGCAAATTTGCAGGATGCACCCGTCGGCGCTCTATGCTGTCCCGTTCACCATTGTACCTATCTATATCTCGTCTTTCTTCCATTCGCGACCATCGATATACATACATTTTTTCATGATACTGATGATAGGAAGTTTTGTGCCGGCAGATTTTGAGTTTGTTGCGATGAATGCGCTCGCAGGGGTAACCGCAGTGGTGGGTTTTAAGAAAATTTACGAAAGGGGACAACTTTTTTTTACCGGATTTCTTATCTTTTCGGTTTATCTTGCAGCATACGCCTCACTGAAACTGTTCCATGAAGGCGACTTCTCGGGCTTCGACCGCTTTACTGTGGTTTTACTGCTGATAAACAGCCTGCTGGTGATAGTGCTTTATCAGTTTACCTTCCTGTTTGAACGACTGTTTGGCTTCGTATCCATTTCGAGGCTGGTCGAACTTGCCGACACCAATCGCCGCCTGTTTCGCGAACTGACAGAGACCGCCCCCGGCACGGCGCAGCACGTTATTCAGGTAGCCAACATTGCCGAAGCCGTGATACGCGACCTCGGCGGCGACCCTCTGCTGGTGCGCACAGGAGCACTGTATCACGATATTGGCAAAATGAAAAATCCACTGATGTTTATCGAAAATCAAGTCTCCAAACACAGTCCCCACGAAAACATGTCGGCAGCCGACAGCGCGCGGACAATTATCGAACATGTAACCTACGGAGTAGAACTGGCTCATAAACACCATCTGCCAAATGCCGTAATCGACTTCATCCGCACACATCACGGCAAATCGAAAGTGCACTATTTTTACATGAAACACAAAGAGGAACATCCCGACGATGAACATCCCGACGCCAAATTTACCTACCCCGGACCAAACCCGTCGAGCAAAGAAATGGTTGCCCTGATGATGGCGGACTCCTGCGAAGCAGCCTCGCGCAGCCTGCCCCGACACGACGAAGCCTCGCTGAACACCCTCGTCGATAAAATAATCGACCGCCAACATCTCGAAGGTCTCTACAACGAATCAGACCTGACGCTCCGCGATATTACCCGCGCCAAACAGGTGATAAAAACCAAACTCAAAAATATCTACCACGCAAGGATAGAATATCCCGACGAAACAAATCACAACGATGCAGATACTTACCACAATGCTTGACGGCTTGCAGCAAGCGGCTCAGGAAATTGCAACACATATCACCGACGAGCGTAATATTGTGGCATTCTATGGCGCAATGGGCTCGGGCAAAACAACTTTGATCCGGGCAATCTGTTCTCATCTCGGCGTCGTAGAGAATGTAACCAGCCCCACTTTTGCCCTTGTAAACGAATATCACACATCCGACAACAGGACAATATTCCATTTCGATTTCTACCGCATCAACAACATTGCAGAAGTCTATGACCTTGGTTATGAAGAATACTTCTACAGCAAACATATATGCTTTATCGAATGGGCAGAATATGTCGAAGACCTGCTCCCCAATAACGCACTGTCGATACACATAAAAATATTGGATAATAATACGAGAGAATTTTTGATTGACGATTGACGATTGACGATTGACGATTGACGATTGACGATTGACGATTGACGATTGACGATTTAGGGATGCGAGATAAATAGTGTCTGTCCGAAAACTCGAATACACGCAAGCACCGTCCCGTCAGGGACGGAATGTGAAGGGGGTTGATTTAATGTGCAGTCCCTGCGGACTTTTGTCTGAACTGTGATTTTCGGGTGATTGGATTGATTTTTGTGATTGTTTGCCGGTCGAGAGATTGCGCCGGCGCACAAGGGCAACGCCCTTGCATCAATAGCACAGGGCAACGCCCTGTGAATATCCGTCCACGCATACATCGAGCCCTGAAAGGGCGCAATCCGGCGTAGGGGCAGGGCGCGCCCTGCCCCTACTATTCTCTCAACAACGGCGTACATATCACAGGGCGTTGCCCTGTGCTGTTGATGTCGCCCTTTCAGGGCTTTTGTCTGAACTGTGATTTTAGGGTGATTTGATTGATTTTTGTGATTGTTTGCCGCGTGTTGTTTGTCGCAATGTAGGGGCGTTGCGCGCAATCCTTTGTTAATGTAATTAACTGTTACACAGAGATAACGAAAAACGTTATTCAGAACGCCCCTACGTCGACGAATGTCTGAACTGTGATTGTTGTGATTGTTTGATTAATCGAACACGACCATCCCGCAGGCTGGGCAGGCAAATGTACATCGAACACGACCATCCCGCAGGCTGGGCAGGCAAATGTACATCGGACACGACCGCCCCCACGACGCAGGCAGGCAAATGTACATCGAACACGACCGCCCCCACGACGCAGGCAGGCAAATGTGCATCGGACACGACCGCCCCCACGACGCAGGCAGGCAAATGTCTATCGAACACGACCGCCCCGCAGGAATTAATCACTAATCACTAACCACTAACCACTAATCACTAACCACTAATCACTAACCACTAATCACTAACCACTGACCACTGACCACTAATCACTAATCACTAATCACTAATCACTGAAAACCACTCCCCATTTTAAGTTTCAGCGTACCGCCTTTGAGCAGTTCTTTGGCGGGAAACTTGAACGACGACAGTGGGCGTCCGTTCAGTTCGGCTGACTGGACGTATTTGTTGGTGCGCGATGCGC